>JAVEWL010000067.1:0-13854 GCA_034004565.1 FCB group bacterium
GATCAGCGCAATCCCCCCCAGCGTCTTTCCCAGGACCCGCATGGTATTCGTCGCGCCGATGTTCTTGCTGCCGCTCTGGCGAATGTCCACGCCGCGCAGGGACAGCCCCAGCCACAGGCCCGTGGGGATCGCCCCCAGCAGATACGACAGCGCCACGGCCAGGAAGATCATGTGCGCGGCTTCCCCTCGCGCAGTTCTATCCGAATCGGCACGCCTTCAAAGCCGTACTTCTCGCGCACCCGGTTCTCGATGAAGCGGATATAGCTGAAGTGGAACAGCTTCACGCGATTCACGAAGAGCACGAACACCGTCGGCTTGATGCTGGCCTGCGTGGCATAGAGAATCTTCGCCGCCTGGCCTTTCGCGCCGGTGGGCGGACTTGCCGCGCGCAACTCGTCCATCAGCCGGTTCAACTCGCCCGTGCCGATGCGCTTCTCCGCCTCACGCCCCACGCGATCGACATATTCAAACGCGGTAAAAATCCGCTGACGCGTGAGGTTCGATATCGTGAGGTACGGCACGTACTTCACAAAAGGCGCCTTGAGATCCAGTTCATCCGGGATCTTCTTAAAGGCAACTTCCTTGTCTTCAATAAGGTCCCACTTCGTCCACACCAGCACCATCGCCGTGCCCGATTCCACCGCGAAACCGATGATGCGCTTGTCCTGCTCGGAAATGCCCTCGGTCGAGTCAATCATGATCAGCGCAACGTCGGCGCTCTTCACCGCGCGAAGCGTGCGGCTCACGCTGAAGCGCTCGACCTCTCTCGTGATCCCCGCCTTCTTGCGAAGGCCCGCCGTGTCGACGAGCACATAGTCGCGGTCCTTCCACCGGAACTCGACGTCGATCGAATCGCGCGTTGTGCCCGGAACGTCCGTAACGATGGTGCGTTCCTCGTTCAGAATCGCGTTCACGAACGACGACTTTCCGACGTTCGGCTTCCCGACGATGGCAATGCGCATCGGCCGCGGCGCCTCTTCCTCCTCCTCGACTTCCTCCTCCGAACCCTCCACCGGCTCCGGCAGGTGCGCCAGCACGGCGTCCAGCAACAGATCAACACCGATGCCGTGGCCGGAAGAAATCGCGTGCGGCTCGCCAAAGCCCAGCGAGTAGAAATCGTAGACGTTCTGTTCCATGCGCTCGTTGTCGAGCTTGTTCACGGCCAGCACCACCGGCTTGCCATACTTGAAGAGCTCGTCGCGCAGTTGCTCGTCGATGCGGGTCAATTCCTGCTGCCCGTCGACAACGAAAACGATCACCTTCGCCTCTTCGAGCGCCGTCCGCACCTGCTGCTGCATCTTCTCCGTGATGGGATCGACCGGGTCCTCGACCACGCCGCCCGTGTCCACCACGCGGAATTTGCGCCCCTCCCACTCCGCCGTGCCGTACGTGCGATCACGCGTGATGCCCTCCTCGAGGTGCACGATCGCGCGCTGCTTCCCGATGATGCGGTTGAAAAGGGTGGACTTGCCAACGTTCGGCCGGCCGCATATGGCGACGAGGGGCAGTTTACGTTTCTGGGACATCAGGTTCGATCCTCGCTTCCGATGCGGCGCACGCCATCGTACAGGTAGTCAAAAAAGCTGATTACGGTCATGCCAATCATGGCTATCAACAACTCGTATGCAAAGTTCACCTGGAGCAGCACCGCGACTATCGACGCCATCTGCAAGGCCGTCGTGATCTTGCCCGTGATCCGCGGACGCACCCGCAACGGCCCGTAAAACTCGTTCAACAGGTACGAGCCCATCACGATGATCGCGTCGCGGCTCACGATCAGCACGGGGATCCACAGCGGCGGCCGCTCCACAAAATTCTCGTTCACAGCGAGGAAAACGAAGGCGAGGTTAAGCAACAGCTTATCGGCCAACGGATCGAGCACCGCCCCCAGGCGCGTCTTCTGGTTGTATGCGCGCGCAATAAACCCGTCCAGCGCATCCGACAACGCCGCCACCACAAACACCAAGAGCGCCGAATACCGGAGATACGGCTTGTCGGGCGAATAACTCACGACCAGCACGTTAAACACCGGAATCAGAATGAGCCGGAAGATCGTAATTCGGTTCGCAAGGGTCACACGTCGGCTTTCGGTGAAAGAGTCGGACAATCCCACACTGAGAGCGCGAGTATACCAGCGAATCCCAAATGGGTCAATTTTGGACCCAATAACGACTTACAAGAAATTCTAAATGATGAATGCTGAATTGTGAATGAAGAGATAACCTGGGTTCCCGGCCCTCTTCATTCACAATTCAGCATTCATCATTCAGAATTCGCTAGCGGCTTCTCCGAATCCCGTTGTCACTCACCGTGATGTCGATGGTATGCATCCGGGTCCGGTTCGATGTGCTGGATTGGGGGCGCGTGTTCGCGCGCACGGCCGGAGTGGCCTCGCGCTCCAGCTCCTTCTGCTCCACCTTGATGCCGTGGTCCATCTGGCCCCCCTGACGTTTTCCGTGGCGGATGACGACGCCTTCCAGCGGAGTCGACAGCGCCTCCTTGCGCCCGTCGTCGCGCATCAGTTGAATGCACACCACGGTGCCCACCGAAAACGTCTCCCCGATGCGAACCAGCATGCCGTAAGGGTTGATGTCCAGAACCAGACCCTGCACTTCGAGTTCGCGGGCATCCTTAGGCCAGATGACGCAGGGACGGCTCGTCGGCGTGCGCTTCGCAACGCGGCGGCCGCGGCGCAACGACAAGCTGTCGGGCGAAAAGAACATCTCATCGGCCATATCGAACTCCTGACCCTCTCAACGGCACCGCACGTTACAAGCATATGCTATGCCATGTTTTACCACTGAAGAGGGTAGTTTGTCTACGCGGTAGTACCACCCCAAAATGCCCGAAGTGGGCACTACGCCTCACCCCCGGCTGTCCACCCCTCTGTTTTACCCGGATATCAGGTCCAAAGTCCAGGAAATTTTTTCCGAGCAGGCCCCTATTCGGCCATCTCCTCGGCCAGGCGCTCCCATTCCTCGTACATGCTCGAGAGATCCGCCTTGAGGTCGTCGTACTCCTGCTTCAGGTTCGCCACCGCCTGATAGTCGGCCGGGTTCACCAATGCGAACCGTTCCTCGAACTCGACCAGAAGCTGCTCGACCGACGCAATATTCTGCTCCAGTTCCTCGAGTTGCTTGCGCTGCTTGCGCCGATCCGGGCCGCGATCCTTGTTGCGCGCGGCGTTCTTGCTCCGGCGGATCTGCAGCACCTCTTCCTGGCTGCGCTCCTGAGGCGCCGGCTTGGCGTCCTCGCCCTGCTTCCAACGGTAGCGCGAATAGTTGCCGAGATGGACGGTCGCCTGGCCGTTCTCGACCACAACGAGCTTCTCGACGAGCTTGTCAACAAGCGCGCGGTCGTGCGACACCAGCACGAGCGTACCGGGAAACTCCGACAGCGCGCTTTCCAGCACCTCCTGCGAAGCGATGTCCAGATGGTTGGTCGGCTCGTCGAGGAGCAGCACGTTCGCTTCGCTCAGGATCAGCTTGGCAATGGCCACCCGGCTCAGTTCGCCGCCGCTCAAGGCCGCGATGGGCTTGAAGATGTCGTCGCCCGTAAACAGGAACCGCCCCATGAAACGCCGCACCTGCTCGGGCAGCCACGCCGGCTTGACGGCCAGGATCTCCTTCATGATGTCCGTCGAAGGATTGAGACTCTCGTGGTGCTGATCGTAAAAGCCCAGCTTGACCTTGTGCCCCAGCACGACGTCGCCCGTGCCGTCCGGCAAACGGCCCGCGAGTTGCCGCAGCAGCGTCGTCTTGCCCGAACCGTTCGGACCGATGATGCCGACGCGCTCGCCGCGCTCGACTAGGAACGACACCCCGCCGTAAAGCCGCAGGGCGCCGTACACAATGCCGAGATTCTTCGCCTCGAGCACCATCTGCCCGCTGCGCACAACCTCACCCATGTGAAACTTGATGTTCGACGACTCGGGCGGCGGCGCATCGACCTTCGCAAGCTTCTCCAGGCGCTTGATGCGGCTCTGCACCTGCGTGGCCTTCGTGTTCTTATAACGAAAACGATCGATCCAGCTTTCCTCGCGCTGAATGAATTCTTTCTGCTTCTCGTAGGCGCGCTGTTGAATCTCGCGCTGCTTCTCCTTCTCGACCCGGTAATACTCGAAGTTGCCCGAGTACGAGAAGAGCTGCCCGCGCTCCACCTCCACGACACGCTCGACGACCTGCGCAAGCATCCGCCGGTCGTGCGAAATGATAACGAAGGCCCGGGGCCAGCTTTTCAGAAAGCTCTCCAGCCATTCGCGCGCCTCGACATCCAGGTGGTTCTCCGGTTCGTCCAGCAGCAACAGGTCGGCGTCCTTCAACAACACCAGCGCCAGCATCAGGCGCGTGCGCTGCCCGCCGCTCAAGGCATGCACCCGCAAGTCGAACTCGTCCGGATGAAAGCCAAGGCCGGTCAAGACCTGCTTCGCGCGCGCGCGGAATTCGTACCCGCCGTGGACCTGGAACTGGTCCTGAAGCTGCGCATACTGCCGCATCGTCGCATCGTCCGCGTTCGCCAGGTCCGCTTCAATCTCGTGAAGCCGGTGCTCCATCTCCAGCAAATCTTTGAACGAATGCATGACCACGTCAAAAATAGTGTCCTGCGATTCCAGCCGGGGCATCTGGGCCAGGTACGCCAGGCGCGCACGCCGCATCCGCTCGATCACGCCCCCGTCCGGCTCGATCTCGCCCGTCATCAGGCGCAGCACGGTGCTCTTGCCCGTGCCGTTGCGGCCAATCAGGCCGACCTTCTCCCCTTCCTCCACGCGCAAATCGATCCGCTCGAGGATAGGGTTCCCCGCGAAAGACTTACTGACTTGCTCGAATCGTATAAGGCTCATATCGACAAATTATCTATCTGTACGCATCTTTGCGTCCGTCAACCGACAGAATGAAGACCACTCGCTCGGCTTGATCCACCAGAAAAAACACCCGGAAATCCCCGATACGATACCGCCACGTGTCCGGCGTGTAGCCCTTGAGCTTCTTGATGTTCGGCCCAACGAACGGGTTCTTGCGAAGCCGGGGGTAAACGTAGGTGCGAAGTTTGCCTTGCAGAAACTCGGATTCCATACGGGAAAGTTTATCGAGTCGTATCAGGAATTCGTCCGTCTCGAAGATTCGAAACTCAGACGAAGCGCCCGCGCCCTGCTTTGGCATCCTTGGTTCCCCGTTTGAGACTGCGATTCAGCGCCGCGTTGCCCCGGATCTCCCCCATCTCGAACTCGTCGGCGAATTGCTCCGCTTCGATGTAGCGCAACGCCGCCGTCTCGATAAAGTTCGACAGGGGACGATTCTCCCGCTCCGCGAGCGTCCGGAACTGCTCGTACGTCTCATCGGGAAGCCGTAAGGTCACCGTCTTGGACATCAATTCGCCTCATACCGTTAGCAACTATTGCCTGCAAAGAGAATACAATGCAATACAACCCGTGTCAATTCCATCGAGTCAGGCCAATTACTCGTCCGGGTACATCTCAGGACGAAGGCCGATATTCACGATGCTGCATGCCTGGATGGGTTGGAGGCCTTTCTCGCGGGCGTGTTGGAGCAGTTCGGGGCTGTCCGAGCCGGGATTGAAGAAGACCTCCACCGGCTGCCGCGCCGCAATATCGTCGAGCAACTTGATGCCCACGGCCGGCGGCACATACATCGAGATGCGGTCGAGCGGTTCGGGAACGTCACGCAACGTGGCGTACGCCTTAAGCCCCTCCACCTCGGCTTCGTTAGGATTGACCGGATAGACGGTCCACCCCCCGTCCCTGAAGGCCCGCACAGCCTTGTTTCCATACTTGCGCCGGTCGCCGGAGGCGCCAACGATTGCAATCGACCTGTTCATGAACTGCTCCTCAGTGGTTGAGCGCATCAAGGAAAGTATACCCCCAATCCCCATCAAGAGAAGGATCCCGGATCGCTCCCCCCAAGCTGGCTCCATAACTTGCGGTGTCCACCATGCTTCCCATGCTTCCCATGACTCCCATAAGCCCCATAGGACCCATTCTTCGCAGTTCTCTGAGCCTTTGAGCCCTTATAGCGATCCTGGTCAAAAAGAAAACACCCCTGAGCCCTGCTTCAGCGGAACTCAGGGGCGCCAAACACAGGCCCTGCCTACACCCAACGCTTCAGCGGATGGTCCCGCCTCTCCAGCGGAAACGTCACGGGAGCCTTCCGCACAAACGACTCATACACAGCCTGCCCCATTTCCAGCGACGCGCGCCCGTCCTGCAGGCTCACCTGCGGAATCCGGTCCTCCTCGATCGCCACCAGCAGGTCCGACATGATCGGCAAATAACGGTTCAACGGATCCGGCTGCGCCGGCGCATCGGGCGCATCGGGCAGCGGCTGCCACTGCGCGTCTCTCCCGCCCGGCGACCACGCCGGGTCAAACAAAACATGAATCGGCACCTTGACGTCCTGCCGGATAGACACCACGCCCTTCGATCCGTAGATATCGAGCCCCCAGCGCCCGCCGCCGCCTTCCTTCGTCTTCGCCGACGCGAAGTATCCCTTGATCCCGTCCTTGAAACCGTACATCGCGCTGATCCGATCGCCCACAACAGGCCCCAGCGGTTCCGTCGCCTCATGGACATCCGCCTTCGTCGCAGGCCGTCCGTCCACCGTAATATCCGAGAAACACCACTGCGCATCGCCCACAAAGAACCGCATTAAGTCGAAAATATGCGTGCCCAGCACCAGCAGGTCCTCCCCGCCGGCACGATGATCCTCCTTGCCGCGCCCGCGCATCTCAAGCACTTCCCCGACCAAGCCCTCGGACACCAGCTTGCGCGCGTGCTGAACGATCGGCAACACCCGGAAGTTGTAACCCAGCGCCCATTTCAGGTTCTTCGCCTCGATCACCTGGATCATCGCATCGGCATCCGCAAGCGTATCCGCGACCGGCTTCTCCATGAACCCATGCGCGCCCACCTCTGCGCACGCCTCGAGATATTCGCGATGGTGGATGGTCCACCGCGGCGCCACCACCACGATGTCCGGCTTCTCTTTTTCCAGCATCTCGCGGTAGTCCGCATAGCCGCGGGCCGCCTTCGCTTCGGCCATGTGCTTCTGCCGTCCCGCTTCGTCCGGGTCGGCCACGGCAAGCACGTGAATGTCCTGGCGCAGGGCAAGGGTCACGTGCAGGCTATGACCGTACTCGCCTTGTTTGGTGTCCCCGATGATGCAAGCCCGGTATTCTCTGGGCGGGACGTTCTGCCCCACGGCCATCGAGGCGGCCATCAAGGCCGCGCTGGAAGCGATGAAGTGCCTGCGCGTCAATTCCATGCCGGTTCTCCTACGCTGCGTTGGTTAACGGTGATGTTCCCTCAAGGGTACTCGCGTGAGCCGCCAAGCTCAAGACGCCCCACCTGTGGGTGTCGGTAAGCCAAGCACCTGAAGGACAGCAAAACCGGCACGGACCCGTTGATTGGGTTGACGCGATGGTGCTTGTCCTGCTACACCTTGCAAATGGGAAGCAGAGGTGAACTCTTGAATTCCGATGCGCAATCGGCGTTGCCGGCCTTCGGGCACGTAGTGCCTGTACACGTCCGCCGCATCATCCTTGCGGGCGCCCGGCTGCGCGGACAGGACCAGTTGCTGCAAAGCCGCGGCATGGAAGTCCTTGCGTGCGACCTCGACTGCGCCGGCCTTCCCACGGATACCCAGTTTGATGCCGTCGCCCTGGATGGCATGGGACTGGCTCCGGACGTTGCGCTCACACTGCTGCGGCGGTTGGTTCCGGTGCTGAGCCCGCACGGGCTGTTGCTTTGCGTAGACGGCCCTTCCACGGTCACCGGCGCCCTCGAACAACTGGGTTTCGCCGCGTCCGATTCAACGGACTGCGCGCTCGAAGGCACCCGCATCCGAGTCGTCAGGGCGCTGCGGTGCGACTACAGCCTGCGCGAACACGCACGCCGCCTGCGCGCGGAAGGACGGCCCGATCTTGCATTTTGCGTACTGCGCGAGGTGTCCCTGCAGCAATTGCCCTCGGATGAAGAGGCGGCCGCGCTGGCCGTCGAGACGCAGGTAAGCCTTCTCGATCTGGATGGAAAGACGCGCGGCGCGGGCCGTCTTCCGCATTTCTGGTTGTCGCAGATGGCCTTCTACCAGTGCGCGGCACGCGCGCCGGGCCACGCGCTCGCGTACCAGTGCCAGGCCGAATTCTGGCGCCGTATCGGAAGCCCCGAGATGGGACGCCGCCTCCTCCGCTCTGTCGAACGCATCGCTCCCTCCGCGGCCGCGCAACAGCAACGGGCCTCTTACGAGGGCAAGGCGGAAGCCGCTCCCCGGCCGATTCCCGACCCCCCGGAGTGGGACCGAAGCTGGAAGCCGCGCGTGCTGTTCATTACGCACCCACGCATCGACTACGGTCTCGACACCTTGTGCGACGGCCTGCGCCGCGTGCTGGGCGACGGCCGTTTCGTCGAGTACCCCTGGAAACCGTCGCTCCACGGCGACGTGCCGCCCCGCCTCGCCAACTACCCCTGCTGCTTCAACCATCCCGGCAGTCCAACGACGCTGGACGCGGTGCTGGCGCAGTTGCGCGGAGGCGAGTTCGACCTGCTCCTGTTCGGCGATACGGAACTGAATATCGACCGCGACGAGGCCCGCCGCATTGCCCAGGCCGCCACGATACCCTGGGTCCTCATCGACCAGGGGGACGACCCGCTCGACCGGCGCGCGGAGGCGATGGCCTATCTCGCCCGCAGCGATATGCCCATCTGCTTCAAGCGCGAGATGCTCGCATGCCACGACTACGGCGACAACTTCTTTCCGCTGCCCTTTGCCTATCCCGACGGCCGCATCCCGGCGGAAGTTTCCGAAACGCGCGACAACGGCCTGTTCTGGGCGGGCCATCGCCAATTCGGCCTTCGCCGCCTCTACCTCGAATGCCTGGAAGCCATTCGCGGCCGCCGGTTCGATGCCAACTATACCCAGGAGGAATACGCGCGCGCCCTCTCCGGTTCCCGCATCGGCCTCTCGCTTTTCGGAGGAGGCTTCGATACCGTGCGGTACTGGGAACTCCCCGCGCACGGCTGCATGCTGCTTGCCGAGCGACCGCCCATTCGCATACCATACGACTTCGAAGATGGGGTGTCCGCCCTGTTCTTTGGAGACGTCCCCGAGTTCGAGGCGCGTCTGGATCAATGTCTATCCAAACCAGAACTGGTTGGCCGTGTCGCCGCCGCCGGGCACGATCGCCTGCGCCGGTATCACACGGCCCCCGCGCGCGCGGCGCAGATACTGACGCGCCTGTCCAGGAATGCCACCCCATTCGGCTAATTTGATGGAGGACGCACTACTATTATGGTTACCGCCAAGAAGGCCATCTCCTTTGCCCTCAAGCTGGGCGTCACTGTCGCACTCTTCACCCTCCTGTTCCGTCCCGAAACCTTCGGACTTCGGCCGGATCTCTTCGGCAACGTGTCGCCAAGAACCATGCTGGCAGAACTCCGCGCCGCCCAACCCCACGAGCTCGCCTTCTGGCTCACCTTCGCCGCGGTCATCAAGCTCTGCGGCATGTTCGCGGGAATGATCCGCTGGAACCTGCTCCTCAAGGGGCAGGGACTCCACATCCCCTTCCGCCGGCTCGCGCAGAGCTGGTTCATCGGGCGCTACATCGGCATCTTCCTGCCCGGCACGATCGGGCTCGACGGATACCGCCTCATCGACTCCGCCCGCTACACGGGCGAGATTATCAAGTCGACCACGGTCATCGCCGTGGAAAAACTCATCGGATTCATTTCGCTCACGTTCCTCGTCTTCCTCACGTTTCCGCTCGGATTCCGCCTGCTGAAACTCAACGTGGCCGTGCTGGCCGTGATCCTGCTCATCCTGGCCGCGTTCGTGGCGGTGTCGTTCCTGTTGTTGCTCAACCCCCGCGTCATACAGGTGCTCGTCGCCGTGCTGCCGACGCCGCGCGCGCTTCGCGACAAGCTGGACCGCCTCGGGGTGGCCGTCACCGCATATAGCGGCAACCGGACTCTGCTCCTCAAAGCCACGTTCTGCGGGCTGCTCGTGCACCTGGCGACATGCTTCATGTTCTTCGGCACGATGATGTCCATTCGCGCCACAGGCACGACGATTCTCGACATCCTTTTCGCGAGCCCAATCATGATTTACGGCACCGTGCTGGGCCCCAGCGTCGGCGGCGAGGGCATTCGCGAAATCGTGTTCGTGACCCTCCTGAAGGGAACAACTCCGGCCACCACGGCCGCCCTGTTCTCCCACCTCGGCTGGTGGGTGGGCGAGTTCGTGCCCGCGGTCATCGGCGCTACCGTCCTCGTGCTCAGCGCCCGTCCGTCCCGCGCCGAAATCGAAGAAGGCATCTCACGCGTACGTGCCGCCATGGGGAATGCGCCGCTGGGACTGCACCTCTCGCCCGAGGCGGCGAGCGAATACCGCGCACGCCTCGTAAACACGCTCACGGCAGGCATCGCGGCGGGCTTGATCGGCGGCGCGGCGGTGGGACTGGCCGAGGCCGTCTGGGTAAGCCGAAGCCTCGTCAACGCGGAGGAACTGCGCCTGTTCTGGTGGGCGCCGGCGGCGTACGGCCTTATGTTTACCCTCCTCGGGTTTGGACTCGCGGCGGTCGCGGCATTCTATTACCTCCTCCGGGATCGCTTCGCCTCCACGGCCAATACCTTCGCCGGCGTGCTCGGCCTCGTCCTGGCGATGGCCTTATTCGTAATCGGAAGCTTCCGCGTGCAGCGCGATCTCCTCGACATGCACCGCCTGGGCGCCCTCGAACTTGCCGCCGTGGCCGCTACCGCGCTCGGTGTCGGGTTCATTGCCGCGCTTCTTTCCGCGCGGCTGCTTCGGCGTTCATCGGGAAGCTTCCTGCGCGCGGCGGCGCTGGCCCTGGGCGTATTCGCCATGTTCATCGTGGCCGGCGGCGTGGCGGGAGCCGTGGCCAAGACAAACGCGCGGCCCGTCCCGCTCGCCGAACTGAAAGCCAAACCGGCGGGACCCAACATCATCCTGGTCGCCGTCGACACGCTACGGGCGGACTACCTGCCCATGTACGCGCAAGGGCTGCCCATCGAGACGCCCGCCCTCCAGGCGTTCGCGCAAGACGGCGTGGTATTCGAGCGCTGCTTTGCGCAAGCCTCGTGGACAAAGCCCGCCTTCGGGTCCATCTTCACCGGACTCTACCCCGAAAGCCACACGGCCACCGGAAAGGACTCCGCGCTGCCCGGCACGGTCACTACCTTCGCGGAAGCGCTCCAGAAAAACGGCTACTACACGAAAGGATTCGCGAACAACCCCAATATCACCGCATCCCTCCACTTCGACCAGGGGTTCGCATCGTACGTGGACCTGCGCACGAATCTCTACTTCGGCGCCAGTCCTTCCGCGTCGAACCTGTCGTTGTACCGCATCCTGCGCGTGGTGCGCGTGCGCGTTATGGACCGGCTCGGCCGCTTGCCGGTCGTGGGAAAACGCATGGCCGGAATGGACGTGCGCGATTTTTACCAGCCGGGCGAACGCGTAAACGAGGAAGTGTTTCGCTGGCTGGATTCCCCGCAGGCCCCTAAGGACCGGCCCTTCCTGTTGTTCGTGCACTACATGGATCCGCACGATCCCTATTTCGATCGCGACAGCGGCAAGGCCTATGCCCGCGCGCAGAACGCCCACCCCGATGCGGACAAGATGCTCGAGCCGATGGTCAAAGCCTACTACGACGAGATTGAATACACGGACTTCTCGTTCGGGCTCCTCCTCGAAGGGCTCAAGCGGCGCGGTCTCTACGACAACAACGTAATCCTGTTTACCGCCGACCACGGCGAGGAGTTCCACGACCATCAGGGTTGGTGGCACGGGGATACCCTCTACGACGAGCAGATCCACGTGCCGCTGCTGATGAAATTGCCCGCGGGCACGGAAGCGGGCAACACCGCACCGGACCTCGTCCGGCATATCGACATCGCGCCGACCCTGCTGCGCCTCGCAGGG
This sequence comes from FCB group bacterium, assembly GCA_034004565.1. Classification (GTDB taxonomy): domain Bacteria; phylum Hydrogenedentota; class Hydrogenedentia; order Hydrogenedentales; family SLHB01; genus JAVEWL01. Next base: position 11,949 of record JAVEWL010000067.1, read on the forward strand.
CTTGAGCCGGCGCCGGAAATGCAGGGAAAGCCCCTGTTCACACCGCAGGGCGGGCTGGCCGTCGCAAATACCGAGTATGTCTACAGCCAGGTCGATTTCGAAGGAAATATCCTGGAAGCCGTGCGTACACCGGAAACCAAGCTCATCCGCGCCAACCCCGGCAATCCACGCGGATTGGCGCCGGTCGAATACTATGACCTGGCGCAGGACCCCAAAGAAACGCAAAACGTTACGGGCAAAGGGGATATCCGCGAGGCCTCCCTGGGCGAGGTCATGACCGGAATGAAAGACGTGGTCGAGGCCAATGCAGCCGAACCCGTTATACAGCAAGAACTTTCACAAGACCTCAAAGACCAGCTCGGTGCCATCGGGTACACGCAGTAACCCGAAAGCTGTGCACGTTTGACATCTTTTTGGCTTCATAGGTACAATCTTCCCCGTGGAGCGGCGGCATAGCCAAATGGTAAGGCAAAGGTTTGCAAAACCTTGTATTTCCGGTTCGATTCCGGATGCCGCCTCCATTTTTTGTTCCTGCGCGGTAGGGTAAGGTGTTCTCTCGGCGTTCCCGTGGGCGAGTGGTGAAATGGCAGACACGGCGGACTTAAAATCCGCTGCCCCAACGGGCTTGAGGGTTCGAGTCCCTCCTCGCCCAGATCCGCTCACCGATTCCTTACAGAAAGAGCAGTCTTACGTGGCCAAGATCCTGATTATAGAGGATGATCGCAACATCGCCGAAGTCGTGGCGCGGCATTTAACCGCGGCCGGGCATCAATGCACCCTCGAAACCTCCGGCGCCAAGGCGCTCGAGATCGCCCGTCAGGATCCGCAGGACCTGTTCATCGTCGATGTCATGCTTCCCGGTCCCTCCGGCTTTGAAATCTGCCGCCGCATCCGAAGCGATTCCAACCTCTACACGACACCCATCCTGATCCTGTCCGCCATGCGGGGCGAAGAAGAAGTCATGCACGGCCTTGCCCAGGGTGCCGATGACTACATGGTCAAGCCTTTCGAGGCGGGCCAGTTGGTGCAACGCGTCGAAGCGCTGCTGCGGGCCGTGGGCAACAACATCGTCGACCGCCTCACAAACCTCCCCGGCATCGACGCCATACGCCGCGAAATACAGCGCCGCATCAGCCTGCGCTCCGTGTTCGGCTTTGCCTACGTCGAACTCCTCCACATTCGCCAGTTCGGCTTCAAGTGCGGCGCCGACGCGCGCGACAAGGCCATTCGCCACCTGGCCCGCGGACTGACGACCACTGCGGAAACCGCATCACCGGACAACTTCTACATCGGGCACATGGGCAACGGTCATTTCGTGTGCCTCTTGCCGCCCGAGCGCGCGCAGGACTTCTGCGACCGCGCGTACAAGCTCTGGAATACCCACCGCGAAAACTTCTACAAGTCGGCGAATCTCGAAGCCGCCTACCGCGCGGCCGCCGGGCTTAGCGAAGCCAGGCTGCACACCGTGCCGCTGCTCGACACCCTCTGCTGCATTACCCTGCACGATCGCAAGCACGACACCACGCCGCAAAAGCTCTTCGAAGTGCTCTCGCAGCTTCGCCACAAGGCCCTCGCCACCAAGGGCGGCGGCGTCTTCGTAGACCAGCGCGTTTAAGCAAAAAGACAATAGGCACGGAAAGGGGCGGAACGCCCCCATACCACTCGATTTATCCAGTATCTCCGGGACCGTCCTTTCTTCTCGTGCTCGTGCTCGTAATCGTGCTCGTAATCGATCTTGTTCGTACTCGTCATCGTAATCGTAATCGTAATCGGCGGTTTCTTCTTGCATGAATCCGATTACGATTACGATTACGATGACGAGTACGAAGAAGATCGATTACGAGCACGATTACGAGCCTGGAGTTTCCCCATTCATAGGCTCGGGCAACGGAGGTTACCGTTTTGG
>JAVEWL010000768.1:0-2994 GCA_034004565.1 FCB group bacterium
CTATGCAGCATACATAGCGCGTTTTTTGGGCTTTGTCGACATGGATACGTTCGAGGGAAAGGTATCGCACCTGCAGCATAATCGTATTGTGGCCGGTCAGGAACCGTTGAGCGCGGAGGAGCTTCGACGAATGCCCGAGTATGAAAGCGCCGTGAAGCTGTTCAATCTGGCGCTGGAGAAGCTGGGTGACGTCGACCAGGTCAGCACCTTTGCACTTGGTCGAGCGTATGTCATGGGGCAGGAATGGGAAAAAGTCGAAGAATGCCGAGTCGCCTTGGAGCGCGATCCCGCGACAGCGAAGCTCGCGACGGAACTTTCCGCCATGGCGACCAAACACGCGGCGAAAGTCGGACACGGCGCAGAATAGGCGCTCTTCGCCCGCGAGAGTGTAATTCCTGGCGAACGCACGCGCGAAGGAAGCACGGGCTGTTCGCGGTGCATGGATATGCGGCACTGGCCGGCGGCTGGAATGGTCGCCGGCCTTCTTCCCGTTCGACGCGTCTTGTATGGACTTCACCGCCAAGTGCGACGCCGAGTGCCCCGGAATCGACCCCGACTGCTGCACCGACCCCTGCGGACCCGGCTGCGACGACCCGACGGCCAAGTGTCAGGCCGGCTGCGAAGGCTCCTCGCCGGATTGCTGTTTCACCACGGACCCCTGTTGCGACGACCCAGACCCCTGCTGCGGCGTCGTCTGCGATGACCCCTGCTACGATACCTGTGTGAACGGCACATGCGTCAAATCCGACCTCTGTTGCGGCGTCACCTGCGGTGAGTGCGAGACGTGCGTGGAAGGGAGTTGCGTGCCCGATCCGGCAAAGAACTGCCAGACATGCGCCGAAGATACGGCCCGATGCTTCGGCGGCGCGTGCGTCACTCCCGCCTGCGCCTTGGACAACGCCCAGGTGACCGGCTGCGCGGGCAGCGTCGTCTCGGCCGACGTCGAAGTGAACACCTGCTCGCCCGAGTGCCCGATGGTGGTCGCGCTTCTCACGACTCCGCCGGACGGCTGGGACGCGACGGATTCGGCAGCCGCCTGTCCCTCCGGCGAAGGTCAGGTGAACATCACCATTCCGGAGTCGGCCGCCCCGGGCAACTACACGGTCGGGGTGGCGGGTGAAATCGACGGGATCGTGCGCTGCGGCACGACGATCACGGTCAAGGTGATCAAAATCGACCTGGACGTGGACAGCGACAACAGCGGCGGGATCGCGGAAGCGGACGACGCCATCGAGGACGACGCATTCTCGCCCCAAAGGCCGGGGCTGGTGCTGTGGCCGAACAATGACGACTCCGACGGCGACTTACAGTCGGACTATAATAACAATGTCATCGACGGCGTGGCCGATCTGGAGGATGTTCGCGAAGTGATCGTGCGGCCGATCGACGTAACCGGCATTTCGAACCCAAAACTGTTCATCGAGGTGGACGCGCCGCAGACCGTGCAGCTCTTTAATAGCCGAATTCCCACGATCGGCTCGACCACAGGCGGCTTCGCATTCGTGAACGCCCGCGCTGAGCTTTTTGGCGCCTTCGGCGGCACGACGCTGGGTATTGAAGGGCTTGCTTCCGGGCGGGCGACGGTATCTCTCATCCTCGAATCGGACGGTGCGGAGATCTGTCGCGACGTCGTGCGCATAACTGTCGCCGACCTGCAAGTAACTTGGCGCCGCTCGGACAGCACCGAAATCACGGAAGCTGACGAACCCAATGACTACTGGATTACCGATCCACCCGGTCAGCCGCCGCAGGGGCCGAATCGTTTGGGCGTGCGCTATTTTCCCGGCGCCACGACCCCGGGTGGCAGCTGGCATGACATTGTCCTGGTCCGCGTCCAGACCGTCCCCGTCATTGACACGTCGGGGGCGAGCAACTTGGCGATTTACCTTAAAGCCATCGACCCGGACGATCCCTCGGCAGACGACCCGACGAATGCGATCGACTTGGGCGACAAGGCATTGAAGGGCGGGGACAACCGAGGCGAAGCCATTAGCCCATGGTGGGCAGGCTTTGAGACTGGCGCCCAGGGGTGGGTCGAGCCATTCTTCTGTGTGTCGCACCAGCCCGGCGATAATCATCGTGTTGCGGCCAGCTTTAAACAAGCAGCTCTGAACTTCTTGACGAGCGACAACGTCCCACCATCAAGAACTCACGAGGAACCAGCCACGCAGGATCAGGTCGAACTCTTCATCGGCAATATTTCGCCTTTGTTGACCGTATGGAGACAACTGCACGTCGAAACGGACGCCATGGCCCGGCCGACCTTTGCCCAAAATACGATAAGCACTTTCTGGAACGAGCCGCGATGGGAGGACGCCCCTGACGACGATGAGTTTTGGCTTGACATACTACATCAAGACGGCCACGATGATTTCCACAACGGGTATATTCGCATACAATGCGGCGGATTTGACGACATAGTTGCGAGGATCATCGACTATAGAAACAACTGGGGTGACGAAGAGGTGCGAGTCCAAGCCATTAGCGAAGAAACTTGGGGCCAGCGACCCCTTGAGGGCAACGGAGCTGCGGGATCCTGCGTCATAAGTGATGACGACATACGTAACGAGGATATCTTCGAAGCGGGCGTCCTAGGGAGCTCGATTGGAGTTGGAACTCCTACCGGCCACCTTCCCCTGCCTAACGTTGATATTCTGGACAGCTTTTATGCGCCCGTCTATATTGATACCATAATCATGACGGAGCACACAACGATTTCTCCCAGTGGAATACCGTTCGTCAAAAATGGCGACCCGGAGGCTCAAGCGGACTGGGATCCACCGCGCTTATGTCGAGGGCTGCCGATTCCAACTTCAGAGTATTGGACCGTTTATGTTTATTCCGCATTCCAGCCCGAAGCCTACAACGACGCGGATGAGGAAGCAAAGAACACAAAGGGCATCAATACCCATCCGAACGGTTCAACCGAGCCAAGGTGGGGCGCAGCCTACACTGCTATGGCGGCGATATACACCGAGACCCTTGACGATGGGT
>JAVEWL010000769.1:0-2993 GCA_034004565.1 FCB group bacterium
GAAGCCGGCAACCTTGTGTATGGGGCCAGCTTCGGCCACCCCGCCTGAAGGCGGGAGCAAAGGTCACAAGCCCGCAGAAGCGGGCTCAAATACTCGCAGGTTTATAGGCCTCGCTGCGCTTGGCCTTTTATCTCATGACCGATCTGGAGGTTAGTGTTGCGAAAGACCGCGAGTCGGGGTCAGTAGTCCGCGATCAGTCGTCTTCACTTAACCGGCGTGGCGGTAAAGTCCGCGTAGACGTAGAACACATCCTCGTTCCGCACCAGGCCCATCAATCCCGAATACGGCTCGAATCCGAAATCGGTAAACTTATAGCGCCCCGCCCCCTCAATCCTAACCCCCCCCTCTTCTTCCGTAACATTCACGCCGAACGGGTGCTCCACGGTCTTTCCCCGAACGGTCAACGCCATGACCGCTTCATACTCAAACGTGGTCTCGCCCATCTTCACCGGCTTCTTCTCGAGCCGCAGGAGCTTCGCCTCAATCTCCGGAAACTGCTCCGCGTCCAATTGTCCCTCGGCCAACATGTGTTCCCGTACCAGCCCGCGGTCCTTGTCCGAGATTTTCGTGAAGCTCTTCCGCATGATACCGGCTTTCTTAAGCGCCGGAATGTACTTCTGCTGCAATTGAACATCGTCGATCTGCAGCGCCGCGACGGGGAACTTCACGTGAAACTCCGCTTGGCTGCGGTCGCCGGCCGCAGACGCGTCGACCGTAAAGGCGTTGGGTTGGATGAAATGGTCGTGGGCCAGCGCGGCGACGGCGCCCGCCTTGTGCGTAACAACCGCGAAAACGGCGGAGGACGCGTCGACGCTATACTCCGTGCCGGCGGAAAGAGTTGTGGTGAGTGCAAGCAGGCAGGACAGGGTGGTCGTATGCATGGTCAAGAGTTTCCTTTCTTCACCAAAAACGACAGTCATCGGGTAGACTATTCCTGGTGTACGCTCCCGTCGTCGCCAACACGCGCCGGCGAGAAGGAAATGACCCTTGGACTATCATCCTCGTAGCAATATAGTTGTGCTTGTTCGGCATGAACTTAGGGAGAAGAATCATGCGCAGGAAAATGGGTGTCGTTATAGTGCTCTGTGCCATGTTTTCGTGGATGGGTTGCCCCGGCCCTGCCAACCACTCGGGCTACGAGGGGCCGTGGTTGGTGATGTTCGACTGGGACTGCAACAGCATGGGCGGTGAGGGCATCTTCACGTTGCGCGCGGACGGCACGCTGGACATGCGCGACCTGAGCCTCGACGACAACAAGGATACCGCTGTGGCGTACGGCCCCGGCGGCGAAATCGATCCCCTCGAATGGCTGGCCGCGCAAAACGGTGCCGGTTCGCCAGAAAAATACCGCTTCGAAGGCGACTGGCACATCGACGAAACCACCGGCCAACTCGTCATGGTCGTGCACGGCTTCAATGAAGTCCGCTACTACGTCACGCGTCAATACGGAAACGTCCACTTCGGCGACATGTACGTGGGCGACTTCTTCGTAGGTTGCTTCCAGATGCAACCCGAACGCTGAGGAGCAATCTCCTTGCGAAACTCGGATTCGGCGCGGGTAATGTCATAGATTCGTATTTCGCGATCCCGACAGACCCGCGCCGGCGATCATACGCATATTGTCCGACCAGGAGAGCGCCGTGAAGTTGAAGACAATTCCATGGCAAGAGTTCGGAGTGCTCGTTGCTATTAGTGCCATACTCATGATCGTCCTGATACCCGTCTTGGCAAAGAGTCGCAACTTCGAACGCTCATCCTCATGCCAAGCCAACCTCAAGCAATGGGGCGTCATCTTTGCAATGTACGCCGAGGGGAACAAGAAACTCTATCCGCGCTGCGCGACCAAGGACGAGCAGACGAATACGAGAAAGCCTCAACACGGCTTTGTGTCCGCTCCTTACGGACCTTCGATATACCCGGATTACTGCAACGATCTCAAGATGTTCTTTTGCCCTTCGAGCACCCTTACGCACGAGGACTATCTGAAAGAACCGGGTTGCCGCTGGTGCAACGTAGAAACCGGAAAACTCGATCCGCGGAACTTCGACGATGCCTCTTACACCTACAGCGGGTGGATATCGATTGACGATCAAGAATTCGCAGGAGTGGTGGCCTGCCGGCTTTTCTTAAGTCATAGTGATGCCAAAGATCTCCCAGAGGTAGCCGAGCGTGATTTTGATTTTGAGGAACTTGGTGGAACTGAGCGTTTGCAGGCTATTTTGTACGCAGAGGCAAAAAAGCAGCCCGGTAACCTTTGCGCCGAGTTGCCCAAGCTATCCGGCAATCGTTACTGGTCAGATGAAGACAGTCTGAGCATCCAACGAGTGCACAAGGGCTTAACGGTCAGGGATATCGGTGGCGATACAGATAGTATCCAAGCAGAAGTGCCCGTAATGTGGGATCGCGCTTCTGATACGCCGGGAGACGCTCCTCACAAGACTCGTACGACCGCTTATGGACGCAATGCCTTGTTCCTGGACGGACATGTCGAGTTCATGGACACTCGATATTGGCGGTTGCACGAGGCCCTCGAACGCCTCGCAGACTAGGAAGATTCGAGGCGCTTTCGCTATTCCGCCTTCCGCTGAGGCGCAATCTTCTTGCGGAAATCCGCGACGGCGCGGTTGTGCTCCGCGTAGGTGCGGCTGAAGGTGTGAGTCTTGCCGTCGGCGTTCGACACGAAATACAGGTAGTCGACATCGGCGGGATTCAGCGCCGCACGCAGCGACTTAATCCCCGGGCTGCAGATCGGCCCCGGCGGAAGGCCGGCGTTGAGGTACGTATTATACGGCGAATCGACCGCCTTGTCGGCATCCAGCATGCGCTCGCCGTACTTGTTCAACGCAAACTGCAACGTCGAATCAAAACCGAGCGCCATATTCTGCTTCAGCCGGTGGTACACCACCGCCGCCACCAGCGGCCGCTCGTCATCAACCCGCGATTCCTCTTCGACCAGCGACGCTATCGTAACGATCTTATTCAGATCCTGCCCC
>JAVEWL010000770.1:0-2990 GCA_034004565.1 FCB group bacterium
ACGGATCGCAATACGGTCATCTTTCTGATGCTCGTCGTCTGGGTCGTATCCGGGATGTTCATGGAAACCGGCCCGAATATCGTCGTGCTCGGCCCCTTGATGTATCCGCTCTCCCAAGAGATCGGAATGGATCCGATTCACTTCTGCGTATTCATGATCACGGCGCTCGGCCTCGGTTTCATCACTCCGCCCTTTGGCCTGAACCTGTTCGTGATGTCGGGCCTAACCCGCACGCCGCTCGGCGCGATCGCGCGGCGCGCATTTCCCTTCGTTGTCTCCATGCTGGTTGTCTCCGCCATCATCGGCTATGTCCCGATTCTCTCCACCTTTGCCGTGCGCTGACCATGAACTTTCCAATTCCCGCCGACCGAACCCCGCCGGATCTCGAGACCATCGAGGTTCTTGCTACGCGTCTGCGGCGCCACGTGGTGCAAATGGTTGCACGCTTGGGTCAAGGCTATGTCGCTCAGGGTTTGGGGGCGGCAGATCTGTTCGCTGCCCTCTTTGGCAGTGAACTGCGCTTGCACCCCGGCAAACCCCGATGGCGCGAGCGCGATAGGTTCATCCTATCCGCTTCGCACAATTCGGCGCTCTTTCACGCGGCCTTCGCAGAGGCCGGTCTCATGCCGGTCGGACTTCTCGAGCGCTATTGCGCCGACGGCTCCGCGTGTGAGCTCAACGTGTCGGAACGACTTCCTGGGGTAGAGGGCACCTTCGGTTCGCTTGGTCAGGGACTTTCGGTGGGTGTCGGGATGGCGCTGGCCGGAAAGCTCGACGCCGCTCGATGGCGGGTTTACGTAGTCCTGGGCGATGGTGAACTTCAGGAAGGACAAGTCTGGGAGGCAGCGATGGCTGCCGCGACACATCGGCTGGACAACCTCTGCATGATCATCGACTGGAACCAGATGCAGGTCGAGGGCCACGTCGACAAAGTGCATCGAATGGAGCCGGTGCTCGCGAAATTCGAGGCGTTCGGCTGGTACGGGGCCGAAGTTGACGGTCACAGCCTACCCGAGATCTTCGGGGCACTGGCGTCGGCACGCACGATGGTCGATCGACCGACGGTCATTCTCGCACGCACGAAGGTCGGCAAGGGCGTGCCGATCCTCGAAGGCGTGTGCAGTCATAACATGCGTCTGCCGTCCGACGTCGCGCAGCGGGCGTTATCGGAACTGGAGGGACGATGAACACGGTATCGCTGAGCGCCGACTTCACCGGCACGAATGTTCAGGCTGCGCATGGCCCGGCGGCAGTGGTTCCGCGCCTGTACGGCGAGGCACTGCTCGAACTCGCGCGCGAAGATCCGCGAATTGTCTGTCTCGTGGCGGATCTGACGCCGGCGACCGAGACGGACCTGTTCCGGGAAAGTCTCCCCGAGCGTTTCTTCAATCTCGGAATCGCCGAGGCCAACATGATCGGCGTGGCTGGTGGACTGGCACGCTCCGGCCGTCGTCCGTGGGTCCACACGTTTGGGGTCTTCGCGACGCGCCGCTGCTACGATCAGGTCGCGATGCAAGTCGCCTACCCCAAGCTCGACGTCAAGATTATCGGATTCCTCCCGGGCTTGACCACCTTACTCGGGGTAAGCCATCAGGCGATCGACGACGTCGCGCTGATGAGGGCGCTTCCAAACATGACGATTCTCGAGGCTGCTGACGCCGACGGAGTAGGACAGTGCGTACGCGAGGCCGACGCGATCGACGGCCCAGTATATCTGCGGATGCGCCGATTCGATGCGGACGAGGCGAGCTCGCCGTTGCCCATTGCAGGTAGCACGGGAGACCTCACGGTGATTCGCGAGGGCAGAGGGCCGGTAGTCTTCGCCTCGGGCATCATGGTCCGGATCGCTTTGAATGCGGCCGAGTTGCTCGCTGCGCAAGGTATCTCAACGCGAGTGATCGACGTACGACGGATCAAGCCGCTCCCGATTGAGTCGATCGTCGATGCTGCGCGGCAGGCGAGCGCCGTAGTCGTGGCGGAAAACCACTCGATCGTCGGCGGCCTCGGATCGGCAGTTGCGGAGGCGCTGATGGAAGCGGGCGTCTCATCTCCATTTGAACGAGTCGGAGTTCGCGACACGTTCGCCGAGGGCGGCTCTACCCCCTACCTGTTCGAGCGTTACGGGCTATCGGAAGAGGCGGTTACAACCGCGGTTCGTGCGGTTGCCCGGAGAGCATCGCGATGAGCCAGCGAGCCGAGACGATTGCGTTCATCGGGTTGGGAACAATGGGTGCGCCGATGGCCCGCAACCTTGTCCGCGCCGGGTTCAGGCTGCGGGTCTACGATGTCGTTCCTTCGATCGCCAATGCGTTCAACGACGACGCGTACGTTGCGGTGAGCCCATCCGATGCTGCGAGCGACGCGGATGTGGTGATCACGATGCTGCCGACCGGTCGTGAGGTCGCAGCGGCGTTGTTCGGGCCTGGCGGTGCCTGTGAGACGCTTCGAACGCGAGCATTGGTAGTCGACATGAGCACGATCTCGCACGCGGATTGTGTGATGCATGGGAACAGGTTGCGCGATTCGGGCTTCCGCGCGGTCGATGCGCCTGTCGGCCGCTCCCCGAAGCATGCAATCGAAGGCAAGCTTCTCGTAATGGCCGGCGGTGATGGCGCGGACGTTACCGAGTTGCACTCGATCTTCAATGCGATGGGTGACACCGTCCACCATGTTGGCCCTTACGGGAGCGGCATCCGGATCAAGCTGATCAACAACTATCTCTCCATGGTGAACATGGTCGTGGCGGCCGAGGGGTTGACCTTTGCCGCCAAGGCGGGTATTCGTCGCGAGGTGGCCTTGTCGATCTTCAGCGAAACGCCCGCCGGCCGAGGGCAGATGCTCACCAACTACCCGAGGAAGGTTCTCGCCGGCGACCTGAAGCCCGATTTTCCGTTGTCGATGGGGTTGAAAGACATCAGCCTGGCTTTGGGGTTCGGCGCCGAAGTCGGAGCACCGCTATTTCTCGGAGCAGCCGCGCGCGAGTTGTTCGC
>JAVEWL010000068.1:0-13819 GCA_034004565.1 FCB group bacterium
GGGTCCTGATGTTACGCAGGGCACAACTTTCACAGATATCTCTTTATTACTAGCTATTGACAGAATCTCCATTTTGGCGTTATGCTGATTACTGTGCAAGTTGTGCGGATTGGCTATATTCGTGTCCGGGCTTGGGTCTGCGGGCGCGGAGTAGCGCAGTGTAAGAGGAGATGCGGGAGTGTCAGTCGATACGCAGGTGCAAAGCGGCAAGGTAAAGTGGTTCAACGATCAGAAGGGCTACGGCTTCATCACCACGACGACGAGTGGCGATGTCTTCGTTCACCACACGGCGATCCAGATGGAAGGCTTCCGAACCCTCAAGGAGGGTGAAGACGTTTGCTTCGAAGTGATGCAGGGACCGAAGGGACCGCAGGCTTCGAACGTGCGGCGCCCCTAATACTCTCGCAGGCGCTCCGGAAACCGGTATGAGGGACACGCCCGGAGCGCCGGGCGATAGGCTGGTGAATTATCGTATCGGGCGTAATTCATCCGTGAACCGGTTGTGCCCCGTGGAGCGTTGCGGATCCGCGAGGCAAGAGAGGGCCGGGGAACGGAGTGTGTGGAGATGTTGAGGCTTGCCTGGCGAAGTCTGCATGTGAAAGGCGCGCGAAAGCCGAATTGCGGGTGACGCGCTCCGATATTCATTTTGCTCGTGGATCTCTAATACTTCCCATTCTTCAAGGCATGGGAGGTATGGGAGTCATGGGAAGTATGGGTGAAACCCGCCCCCGTCCTAAGCTCTCACCCGAACGCACATCCCGGTTCGGTCTCTCCAATGCGGCGGCGCTTGGCCGAAACCTCTTTCTACGGTGCCGGGGGACTGTCTCATGCCACCGGCGATGACCGAGCCGCCGGTTGTCGTGTTGATCCCTGTGCGGTTGTTGCCTATCCTATAGGGATGTTTCGAGAATGCAATAAGGGAACCGACAGGCCAACTTGCCTGACGGCCTATCTGGTTTTGGCGCTGACCTTGGGCGGGATGGCTTGGGGGCAAGCGCATCCGGTTGCGGTGGGCATTGTGCTGGACGAGCCGTCCGAACACAGTGCCGGACTGGTGGCCGTCTTTCAGGAACAGATCTCGAGTGTGTTGCAGGGCGAGTTTGCCCTTGTATTTCCCGCCGAAAAAACCGTACGGGCCGACGGCACGGCGAGTGGCATCGCGGCCGCGCTGGATGGGTTGCTGGCCGATGCGGACGTGGGGCTTGTGCTGGCGTTGGGGCCTCTGGCCTCGAGCGATGCGGCGCGTCGAAGCCTTCTTGTGAAACCGGTCGTGGCGCCGTTCGTGCCGGACGCGGATTTCCAGTGCCTTCCCCGACAGGGCGATGCCAGCGGCGTTGCCAACCTGAACTACGTCACCCAACCGCCGCGTTTTTCGCGCGATCTTCAAGCCCTGCGTGAGCTGTGCCCGCTCGATCGGGTTGCGGTGTTGGCGGACGGCCGCGCGGTCGGCGACCCCGTGCAATTCCTTGCGTATGCGACGAAGGCGGCCGGTGAAGCGGGTATACAGGCCGGGGTGGTGCTTGTGGAGCCTGGCATGGAGATTCTCTCGGCGCTGCCGGCCGATGCGCAGGCGGTGTATCTGGGACCGCTGCCGTGTCTGGATGCAAGCGAGGTGGATACTCTTATCGCGGGCCTGAACGCGCGGAAGCTGCCGACGTTTTCGATGCGGGGACGCGAAGATGTGGCGCTCGGCGCATTGGCGGGCCTGGCGGCGGAACAGGACATGAAGGCGGTGGCGTTTCGGGTGGCGCAGAATGTGCGGCGCATCCTGCGGGGCGAGCCGGCGGGCGCGTTGCCTGTGCTGTTGCCGGCGGAAGGAAATTTGACCTTGAACATCGCGACGGCGCGCGCGCTGAACTTGACGCCCGCGCCGGAACTGGCGGTGGAAGCGGAGCGCCTGAACGAGGAACCCTTCTCGGCGCCGGCGCTGACGCTGGCCGTCGCGGTGGACGCGGCCCTGGGGTCGAGCCCGGAGTTGCAGGGCGCGGAGCGTGACCTGGATGAGGCGGCTGATGAGGTGCGCGACGCCCAGGCGGGCCTGAAGCCCCGGGCGGAATTGAGCACCCGGCCGGCGCCGCGCGATCCGGATCGGGCGGTGCTGGGTCTGCCGCGGGAAGAAACGCTTGCCGGTGCGGCGGGCGTAAGCCAGGTCGTTTTTTCGGAAAGGGCTCGGGCGGATGTGGAGGTTCGCCAGAGGCAGCTCGAGGGTCGGGAATACGAGCGTCAACAGGTGATCCTCGATACCGCGCACGATACCGCGATCGCTTATCTTGATGTGGTGAAGGCGGAGGCCTTTGCCGGGCTTCAGCGGCGGCAGTTGCGTTTGCTGCGCGGCTACCTGGAGGTGGCGCGGCTGCGTCAGGCGCGTGGTGTGGCGGGGCCGGAAGAGGTCTTTCGCTGGGAAAGCGCGCAGGCATCGGCGCGGAAGGACACGATTGATGCTCAGGAGCAAGTGCGCATCGCGAAGGTGACGCTGAACGGGCTGTTGCGGCATCCGCAGGCCGCGGCGATCGAAGTGGCGGAATCGGGCCTGGGCGATCCGGCGCTGGCAGGCGAATACCGCCGGGTGCTGCCGTATTTCGACGTGCCGGAATCGTTTGACGCGTTGTCCAATTTCCTCGTGGAGGAGGGCACCGAGGCCGCGCCGGAATTGTTGAAGATCGATGCGGCGCTGGCGGCGCAGGAGCGGGTGGCCTTGGCGGCGCGGCGCGAGTTCTACGCGCCCACGGTCACCGTGCGGGGCGAGGTGTCGCAGGTGCTGGAAAGCGAGCGGGGCAGACGCGGCAGGGACGATTCGCTGAAGCTGCCCATTTCGCTTGTGCCGGAGCGTGAAGAGGCGGACTGGGGCGTGGGGATTCGCGCCACGCTTCCGCTGTACGCGGGCGGCGCGCGCCGTGCGGCAAAGGGCAAGGTTAATGCGGACCTGGAGCGGCTTCGCCTGGAGCGGCGCGAGGCCAAGGAGATCCTGGAACAGCGCATTCGTTCGGCGGCGTTGAAGTTGCGTGCTTCGCACGCTGGCGTGCCGCAGGCGCAGCAGGCGACGGGGTCGGCGGGCAAGAGCCTTGAGGCGGTGGCCCTGGCCTATGAGCGCGGCGAGGGCGGCGTGGCGGCGCTGCTGGACGCGCACACCGCGGCATACGTCGCGGAACAGGCCGAGACGGAGGCGGCGTACGATTTCCTGATGGACCTTTTGCGTCTGCAACGCGCGTCGGGGCGTTTCGAGTTCCTGATGTCCGAGCGCGAGCGCGAATCCTGGTTCGGCCGTCTGGAAGCATTTGTCGGCGAAGACAAAGAATCCACCCCCTGACGGAAGCCGTTGCATTTCATTCTTCCCATGACTCCCATAACTCCCATGCGTTTAAGAATGGGAGTTATGGGAGTCATGGGAAGGATGAAAAGCGCGTTCCTTACTCGCTGAGGAATCGCAGGGCCAGGGATGACATCAGCTTCACGCCGTGGGGGATGGTGGCGTCGCCGAAGTCGAAGCGGGGGCTGTGGAGCGAGGGGGCTTGGGTGTCGGGATTGGGGTTGGTGCCGAGGAACATGAAGGAGCCGGGGACCGCCTGGAGGTAGTAGGAGAAGTCTTCGGCGGCCATGATGGGATACGGAAGTTCGATGAGGGCGTCGGGGCCGAGAGCTTCGGTGATGGTCTCGCGGGCGAACTGGGTCATGCGTTCGTCGTTGTAGAGGGCGGGGTAGGCCTCTTCGCCGCCGAAGCGGATCGTGGCGGTGGCGCGGAAGGCGGTGGCCACGTTTTCGGTGATGCGGCGAATGGAATCGCGCAGTTTTTCGTGGATCTCGGGGCGGAAGCTGCGGTAGGTGCCGGTCATTTGCGCGGTGTCGGGGATGATGTTGGACGCGTGTCCGGCGTTGATGGTGGCGATGGTGACCACGGCGGCGTGCCACGGATCGATTTCGCGCGAGACGATGCTTTGCAGGGCGGTGACAATGTGGGCGGCGACGAGGACGGGGTCGACGCCGGCACCGGGATCGGCGCCGTGGCAACCGATGCCGTGAATCGTGATCTGGAACCAGTCGGCGCTGGCCATGAGCCAGCCGTCGCGCACGCCGACCGTGCCGAGGGGAAGGCTGGGTCCCGCGTGCAGCGCGAACACGGCATCGACGCCCTCCAACACGCCTTCCTGGACGATGAAGCGTCCGCCGGCGGCTTGTTCTTCCGCGGGCTGAAAGATGAGTTTCACCGTGCCGTGGAGTTGGTCGCGGTGGCGCATGAGGACTTTGGCGGCGCCGCAGAGGCAGGTGGTGTGGCCGTCGTGGCCGCAGGCGTGCATGCGGTTGGGGATCTCGGAAGCGAAGGGCAGGCCGGTTTGCTCCTGGATTTCGAGGGCGTCGATGTCGGCGCGCAGGGCGACGGTTTTGGGGCCGTTGCCTTCGATGACGGCGACGATGCCGGTGCCTTTGGCGTAGCCGCGCTTGTAGGGGACGCCGGCTTCGTCGAGGAAGTGCGCGATGCGGTCGGAGGTCTGATGCTCCTCGAAGCGGATCTCGGGGTGGCGGTGGATCGCGTGGCGGAGTTCTATCAGTTCGGGGAGGATGTCTGTGATAGTGTGGTTAATCGTGTCCATACAATCCAGTATTGTATAACCCCGAATTCCTATTCGGGGTCTTTGGATTCAAGCGCTGTACAACAAAAACAAGACCCCGAATAGGAATTCGGGGTTACATCGGTCCCTAGAACTTTACGCCGGTGCCGGGGAAGGCTTTGATGCTGAATTCGACGCCGAAGTCCCAGCCTTTTTCGCGGTCGCGGATTTGGAATGTGGCTTCCCAGCAGTGGAGGTCGCGGCTGATTTCGTATTCCTGGCGCGTGAGCTCGCCGCGGTTGAAGTCGTAGCGCTGCTCGAAGGCGACGCCCCACTTCTCGCCGAGGCGGTATCCCAGGCCGTACAGGATTTCGCGGTTGTACACGTCGCCCTGGGTGTCGGTGTAGGCGTAGCCTAGGCGTCCGTTGAGGCGGCCGCCCTGTTCGCGGTTGTCGTAGTAGAGATAGGTGAGGAGGCGGTCGTAATCGCCGTAGCGGATGTTGAACTTGGCCTCGTCTTCGGCGTCGAAGAGGCCTTCGAAGGTGCGATCGAGCGCCTCGAGGTAGTACTGCTGGACCGCTTCGGCGCTGTCGAGGTCGTCGGCGTTTGAAATCGCGTGATGTTCGCCGACGAGCAGCCAGCCCCACCAGGGACGCGGCCGGAGGTCGAACTCGAGCTCGTAGTCGTCGGACTTGCGCAGTTCGTTCCAGAAGTCAGAGCCTTGATAGAGCGTGAGGCGCGCCACCTGCCAGACTTCCTTGGTTTCGGCGTCGCGGCCGAAGAAGATGTTGTCGATTTTGCTCTCGATTCGGCTGCGGCCGTAGACGTTGTCGTAGGCGTCGAAGCGCGGCGTGTCGTTGATGCTCATTGTCGGTTCGGGACGATAGGAGTATGTGAGCGAGGGCACGACGATGTGCTTGAACCCGGAGAAATTGAACAGGCCGGGGTAGCTCTTGTGGAAGCGCGACTGGAGCGTGACGCCCGCGAGGGTCGAGAAGCGGCCGTGCGTATCTTCGGAGTCGTCGGGGCCGTCGGAGTACCAGGAGGCTTCCGACTCGATAAACGGCGTCAGCGTGAGCGCTTCGGCGAGGTGCGCGTTGTAGGAGAGGCGGGCGACGTTGACGGTGCGCATGGAATGGATGCCGTCGGGCTCGCGCTCGTAGTAGCCGTTGACGGTGTCGAAGGTGAGGTAGAGCCGGTCGGCGAGCTGGCGTTCGAGGAGGTGGAAGCTGAGCTCGGGCATTCGCTCGGTTTCGGCCACGAAACCGTTGGTGCTTTTTGATACTGTGGCGGTGGCGATGTATTCGTCGGGCGCATAGGTGATGTTGGCGAAGGTGCGCGGGGTGGTGCGGTTGCGGTATTGGTCGTAGAAGAAGTCCTTGTAGAACTCCTTGTCGGACCAATGCTCGACTTGCAGGCGCAGGGTGGCCTCGTCGAAGACATCCTGGCGGTGGTACATTTCGACGTAGCCGCGGTCCTGCGTGGTGTAGAGGCTGCGGAACTCGCCTTTGGCCCGGTAGAGCGGCGAAGTGGGCGTTTGGGTGTAGTCGTAGTAGGCCTCGATGCCGAAGCCTACGCCTTCCTTGGAGGTCGGGAAGAAGCGCAGGCCGAGGTCGAGGTCGGGGTTGACGCTGAAGCGCTGGCCGAAGTTGACGTAGTAGCCGATTTCGGCGCTGTGGCCGCTGTCGAAATCGAAGTTGAATGAGCGGTCCTGGCTTGCGTCGTGCGCCCATCGGGGCCAGTATACGGGCGTCTTGACGGAGCCGAACTGGAGCTGGGCATCTTTGCCGACGACGACGTCGCCCTTGCCGATCGAGGCTTTGCTGATGCGAATCTTGTAGTGCGGCGGGTCGAGGTTGCAGGTGGTCACCCAGATTTCTTCGCCGTCGGCGCTCGCGGGGCCGAGGATGCGCACGCGTTCGCCGCCGAAGTAGTAGAGGCCGGAGTGGCCTTTGAAGTTTTCGATTTCGCCCGTGCGGGTGGCGAAGTTGTAGTGGATGCGCGCGGCGGTGAGGTCGCGGGCCGGCTCGTGGATCTCGAGATTGGTGGCCGTCATCTCGCCGAGCGACATGCGGCGTTCGGCCGGGTCGGCGCCCACGATGCTCGTGTCGAGCTTGGCCGCTTCTTCTTCGGAGGGGAAGGTGTAGTAGAGTTCATCGGCGGTAAGGGTCGCGTTTTCCTGGGTGAGCTTGACCCCGCCTCGGATATTCAGCTTGTTCGCCATTTCGCTGTAGTAGAAGTAGTCCGCGGCGAAGTCGGTGTTGTCGAGGCTGAGGCGAACGTTGCCTTCCGCCTCGATCTCGCGTCCGCCCTCTTCGGTTACCTTGGAGTCGAGTGCATCGGCCTGGATATGCTCGAGGACATCCATGGCCGGCTGGCGGAATCCGCCTTCTTCCTGGCCTGCGCCGATATCTTTGCGCAGGGTGTCGCCGAGGGAAGGCCGGGAGAAGTCCGGCATGGGCATGGCCGAGGGACGGATGGAACTGCGCGGGGCGCGGGTCTGGCCCAGGCCTTTTGAACGACGCTGAAAGGCCGAGGGGGGCGGGATGACTTCGCCGTCGTCTTCGGTTTTTTCCGGGGGCGGGGCGGGTGCCAGGACGGGGCCGGCCGGTTCCACTGGCATTTCGGTTTTGGGAGCGGCTTCCTCCTCGATGGGGGAAGCATCCGCTTCGGCCACCACGAGCGGGCTCGCGTGATCGGTGATTTCGGACGATTGGCGCGAGTTCGGGTCCTCCGCCATGGCCGCAACTGCAAACAGCGACACTACGCCGAGCGTCGTAAGAAAACGCACTGGAAACCTCCCCGCCGTTGACACTCAGGGGCCTTTGGGCAACATCATCCAAAACGCCGCAACACGCTTCCCGCCGGCCGCGGGTGGTGCCGCAGGCGGAGCCGGGGCCGGAGGCGCCGCTGGGGCGGCCGCGGGGGCCGCTGCCGGAGGAGGCGTCACCGGCGGCTCGGCCAGCGGTTTTGGCGCGTTGCTATTGTCAGCCGAGTCCGCCTGGACCGGTTCACTATTGTCGGAGGCTTTAGAAGCCGCGGGCGCGGGGGCCGCTGGAGTCTTCGCCGGCGCCGACACCGAACCCGGCAAGTCCGTTGAACGAACCTGCTCGGGCGGCTGTTGCGCCAACATGAGAGTCCCCAACAAGGCCACGACCGCGAGGTGCAGCATCACAAGCCTCCCTATACGTCCGTGTTCGAGACGGACGCGCACCCGACTCCGAAGCGCAGGCGACCGCGACCGCAATCGCGTTGTGCCGCGCGCATTTCCAGGAGTTGGGCTTTCGACGACGAAGCGCTATCCCGCAATATGAACGCCGTTCGTTTGACCGAAAGCGGCGCCTCCTGCGGTCGCCGCCCGGTTCACAAGACGGTCTAAGTCCTGTGAGATGCCGAGTATATCACGCGCGGAATACGCGCGCAATGAACCTGAAGGCCCGGCGCTTGGCGGAGACTGATGGGTCTTATGGGCCGGATGGGTGCCCATAAGACGTATAAGACCCATAGGACTTTCTCACAACCCGTTGAAACCGTTGTGGGCTTGTGGCATGGTTAGGCGTTCAGGCAGAAAGGGCAATTACACACGTGGACAAACGGGGTATCACCATCTTCGCGGGGGTAATGGCGGGCGCCACGCTTGCCGTGCAGGCCTTTTATTCTTTTCCGATCCTTCTTGGGTCCGTGGGCCTGCAGGTGCCGGGGTTTCCCTTCACGCTTCCGCTGCTTTGGCTGCCGGCGCTGGCGGCATTTCTGGGGGCGGGGTTGAGCGGCGACGATGCGGTTCCGCGTCTTCGGGTGTGGCCGGTTCCGTGGAAGCCTGTACTGGCGCTGGCGCTGGGTATTCCGTTGGCGTTCGCGGCCGTGGGCGTGCTTTGCATGACTGCTGATTGGGTTAAGTTGGACCGCGGCATGCTGACCTTCGTAATGGAACTGCCGCCGAGCCTGGGTGCGTCGAAGTGGAGTGCCGGCCAACTCACGGCACTGTTCTGGTTTGCGCTGATTCTGAGCACGGTTCTAGGGCCCACGCTGTTTGCGCTGTTGTGGCTGGGTGCGGAGATCGGGTGGCGCGATTACCTGTTGCCCAAGCTGCTTCCCCTGGGGCGCGTGCCGGCGTATGCGATTACGGGTGCGGTGTGGGGGCTGTGGATGGCCTGGCTGGGCTTGTTCTCAGGCGAGGAACAGGGCGCTTTTCCGTTGTTGCGCTGCGTGGTGTGGGGGATGGTGGTGGGCACGTTCCTGGCCGAAATTTGGAGGCGCGGGCGCAGTGTCGGCCTCGCGGCGATCGCCTTCGGGGCGTATTCGGCGCAGGCCCTGGGGATCTGGCCCCACGTGTTTGTGGGAAAGCAGGCCCCCGCGTGGTGCGGCCCGAACGGATGGATATCGATTGCCGTGTGGGCGGTGATCGCGGCCGTGCTGTTCATTTGGCCGGAAGAGAAACCTGAGAAGTAGCCGCAAAAGAACGCAAAGAACACAAAGAAAGCAATCTCTTCTTGTGTTCTTTGCGTTCTTTCGCGGCAAATGATTGAAGCCTTCGGCCTGCCGGACTAGAATGGCCTTGTCAGCACACGACGGAGGTAACGGCGCATGTTTCGACTTGGCATTATCGGGTCCGACAACAGTCACGCGGAAACCTTCTCAAAGCTTGCGAATTTCGGCGCGCTTGACGGCACGCACTACGACGACGTTCGCGTTACGCACATCTACGGCACGGACCCCGCGCGCACGCGACAAGTCGCCGACGCGGGCAACATCGGGCACGTCGTTTCGAAGGCCGAGGACATGATCGGCAAGGTCGACGGCGTGTTGTGCGTATGGCGGCATGGGGCAAAGCACTTGGCGGATACGCTGCCGTTTCTTGAGGCGGGGATTCCGGCGTTTGTGGACAAGCCGCTCGCGACGACGGTCGGGGATGCGACGAAGCTGGTCACCGCGGCGGAACATGCGGGCGTGGGCTTCACTTCGTTTTCGACCTTGCGTTTCGCGAATTCGATGAGCGCGTTCAACGCGGAAGTGGAAGAGGCGGCGGGCGAACTCACGGCGGGTGTCAGCACGTGTCCCGTGGACCTGGAGAGCGAGTACGGGGGCGCATTTTTCTACGGCATTCACGCGGTGGAAATGATGCACGCGGTGTGGGGCTACGGCTGCGAGAGCGTCTGCGCCAATGCGCAGCACAAGAACGTGATGGCCGTGTGCCGTTTCGAATCGGGGCCGCTGGTGACGCTGAATCTGCTGGGTGACGCGGCGCACGTGTTTCACGTGAGCGCCTTCGGCCGAAAGGGCAACCTTGCCGCGCCGATCGATTCGGGATCGGGTTATCGCACGGGGCTGCAAGTCATTGTGGATACGCTGCGGCTGAACGAATGGCCGTTGACGCGCGAGCAGTTGCTTGAGCCCATCCGGGTGATGTCGGCCTTGCTGAAATCGTTGGAGGAGGGGCGCGAAGTGCGCCTCGACGAGGTATAAGGAAAATGAGCATGACGCGAGCGGTGGCGGGAATGATGGCGGCGGCGTTGATGGCCGGTTGCGCGCATGTGTCGGAGGCGGCGCGCGACGACGGGAAGCCCGAGTACGTGGTGAAGCGCGCGAACGCGGTGCCCGCGCTCGACGGCAACTGGGACAGCCCGGTCTGGCAGAAGGCGAACGAGCTGCGCGTCGACAAGTTCTACCCCTTGAACCAGAAGCCGAATCCCGAGGCGCACCGGCCCGTGACGCTCGCTCGGACGCTCTACGGCGACAAGGGCCTCTACGTGCACTTCAAGGTGGACGACTGCTACGTGCGCAGCATCGAGACCAAGTACCACGGCAAGGTGTGGGAGGATGCGTGCGTGGAGTTCTTCGTGAAGCCCAAGGCGGATCGCGGTTACTTCAATTTCGAGATCAACTGCGGCGGCACGATGCTGCTGTCGTACCACGAGAACCCGGAGTACAAGGGACCGGCCGATCGCCCGCCCGATTCCGTGCCGTGGGACCTGGCGTCGCAGGTGAAGATCTTCCACACGATGCCGGAGGTTGTGGAGCCCGAGATCACGGAACCGACCACGTGGCACATTGAGTATTTCATTCCGTTTGCGCTGTTCGAGGCGTACATCGGTCCGCTGGGCCCGATCGACGGCCAGACCTGGGAAGCGAACTACTACAAGTGCGCCGAGAACAATTCGCACCCGCACTGGGCAAGCTGGTCACCCATCTTCGGCAAGCTCGACTTCCATCAGCCTGAATACTTCGGGATTTTGAAGTTTGAGCAATAGAGGGAGTGCCGATTGGAGACTCCCCATTAAGGAACCCGGCTTTCTTTTCAGACAGAAGCCGGGTCATGAGGCGGACCGGGGAGTCAAGTTCCGATCCCATATACAGTGAATTCGGCCCCGTGAAGGCCGGGGCGCCTGAGGCGCCCCGGCCTTCGCTTTCGTTAGTCAATTATGTTCTGGCGACGTTGCTGGCGGTGAGGTTTTCCCATTGGATACCCATACGGCGCAGGGCGTATCCGGTTTCCTGGAGGTAGTCGCCGTAGGACATCATCCAATGGAAGCCGACCATGTCTTCCATAAGCTTGGTCCAATCGCCCTCGATTGACACATCGACCTGGGAGCGGCAGATGTCGAGGAAGGGGTTGTCGAGGATCTTGCCGCGGAATCCGATCCACTTCTGGCTGGCGAAGTCGGGATCGATGACTGTAACGGTCTGGCCGACCTTCATTTCGACTTTGGGGGCGGCGCCGTAGTCGGACTCGAAGTGTGTGAGCATGCGGACCTTTTCGAGGCGCTTGCCGTCCATGCGTCTTGGTGCGGTGCAGTGGGCGAGCGTGATGACGCCGTCGTGCGGATAGGTCGGGTCGTTGAGGAAGACGGGCTTGGACGCGATGTGGCGCAGGAGGATGCCCGATGGGATGACCACGAAATCGGATTCGCAGAAGGCCATGACGCCGGCGTCGTTGAGGAGCGTGAGGACGAGGCAGGCGGTGGTCTCGGACATGGGCATGATGGTGCTCATGCAGTTGTTGATGGTAATGGCCGGCGCCTTGTGCTCTTCCATGAGGTCCTGGAAGACCTGATGCAGCAGGAAGGCGCGTTGCACGTACTCGGCGCCCGTCTGGAGCTTGAGCTTTCGATCCTTGAGGTACTCGGCCGCTTCGGCTTCGGCCCGTTTCACGCGGGCGGCGTCGGCCTTGGCGGAGACGATACGTTTGCCAAGATCGTCGTAGGGTTCGTTGATGATGTCGAGTTTCCACTGATCGACGGCGATTTTCGGGGCGTCTTTTCCGCCCGCGCCCCAGCCTGCCGCGTCGCCGATGGCGATGATTTTGGAGCCGACGGTGTTGCGCAGGCCGTAGAGGGCGCGCAGGCGCATTTCGATTTCGTCCTGGCTGTCCACGACGATGTCGTGCACGCCGATGCCCGGTTGCGAGTGGGGCTCCTTCCACTTGCGCAGGAACACCGGGTGGGCAATCTCATAGTAGAGGTAAACGGGGCCGGACTTGTGGCGCACGAACATGAGGTTTGGGCGTTCGGGCTTGATGAGGGCCTCGATTTCGGCGTTGCCCGCGGAGGCGGCGTAAATGAGCATCACGTCGGCGTCGCCGTCGCGCAGGGGGGTGCCTTCTTCCGGCTTGGTGACCCGGGCCACGGGACGGAAGGTGATGGGGAACTCGGCTTTTTCGGCCAGGGCGCGCAGTTCGGCTTCGATGCGGTTTATTTCCTGGTCGACGTCGCTCTGGGTGTGCAATCCGCCCCAGCCGCGCCAGCTTGTGGCTTCGCGGCGGGTGGGAATTGAATAGACGAGCGCGGGCTGTACCACGAGTGGCGTGCCGGGCGCGGGCGCCTTGCCGCAGCCGCTCTTCTGGTTTTTGTCGCAGGCACCGGATTCCGTTGCCCCTGCCGCGCCGGCGAAGGCCGCCGCGCCGAGCGCCGTTCCGCCTACGCTGGCCAGGAAGGTTCTGCGTCCCATCGAATGCCCCGCGCATCCGCAGCAGCCTGAGTGATCGTGCATGACCGGCTCCCCTTGTTTTTGCCCTGTGGTGACGTTTGGAGAAGCCAACTCCCCGGCTTCTCGACTACCAAGACGTTACTCTCACGCAGTTTCGCGTTCAACCGGCCCGAACTTGACAATATTAGCAACTTGGTCAATACTGGAATTCCGGTTTGGTTCAGGTTTTCGCTCAGCTACCACGCTCAGGCCATGGGAGTTCCGATGGTTTGGGTCTTATTGCTCGGATTGGCTTAACCTGTAAAGGAGACTCCATCCGTGAAGTATCGTTTTGCTTCCCCTGTTGTCTCTTCGGATACCGCCTTGCCGTCTTCCCGCGGCTTTGCCTCCAGTCTCGCCGCCGTGATCTTGTCGCTGGCCGTTTCGGCCGCCACGGCCGATGCGTGGATATCGCTTGCGGCGCACACGCAGGGACGGGTCAGTTTCGGCGAAGTTTCGCGCTCGGCGGCGGCGGTTTTTGTGGCCGCGCTGATCGGCTGTGTCTTGTTGTGCGCGGTCGCGGCCCTGGCGGCGCGCGCGCTGGGTCTGAAGGCGCGTCCACTGGCCGAGGCGGCTGTCCTTTGGGCGGCCCTGATGTTCCTGTTTTTGCTGCCTTTTGACGGCGTCCAATTGGGCCTTTACCGCGAAGGCAATCTTTCCGCTTTTGTGGCCTTGGGTCTTGCGCTTGTCGTGTCGACCCTGGTGGCGGTCCGGGCGTATCCGGGCACAATCCGCATGAGGTTTTTGTACGCGGCGCTGCCGGTGCTGCTGCTCGTGGGAGCCGTCTGGTACTGGATGACGCACCACCGGCCCGTGGATCCGCGCCATGGGTGGCTTGCGGCGGGGGCGGCCGTGGGCGTGGCGGCGGGGCTTTTGTATGCGGCCCGTTTTGGCACGAGTTCGGCCCGGATGACTTGCGTCCTGGGCGCGATAGGGATGGGGATTTTGTTCGCGCCGGTATCGGGGACGTGGGGCGGCGAGCCGGTGCGGGCGGCGCTGACGGCGCCGTCGACGGTGGACCACAAGGTGAGCCGCGTCATTCTTATCACGATTGACTCGTTGCGCCGCGATGCGCTGGGCTGCTATGGCTCCGGCCGGAACGATACGCCGCGCATAGACGAATTCGCGGGAGAAGGCCTGCGTTTTACGCGGGCCTATTCGGCCGCGCCGTGGACGTTGCCGTCGGTGGCTTCGATGATGACCGGCCTGGCTCCTTTCCACCACGGTGTAGTGACGATGGCGAATCGTCTACCCGAGGAATCCGTGACCTTTGCGGAGCGCATGCTGGAGGGCGGCTACAAGACCGGAGGCAT
>JAVEWL010000771.1:0-2988 GCA_034004565.1 FCB group bacterium
TCCCCCGGAGAATGGACAGAGGCGCGCCTTAAAGAAATGCGGTACCAGTACATGGGCGAGATCAATGTGCCGCGGCTGATGGCCTACACGGCGCGTTTCCACAGCCCGCGCCTCGACCACGCTACCCGGTGCTGGATCAATCTGGCCATGGACGAGGGGGAAGGAACGGTGACACTATGAAGGAACAGGCGCTCGCGCTGGTGCGGGGAGCCTCCGATCGCGGTTCGGCTCTTAATCTGCTGCGGGAGTATCTGCAGGCGCATGTGTTACGCTCGTTCCACGAGTGCGAGGCCTTCAGATCGCTGGCGTTTGTCGGGGGCACGGCCCTGCGTTTTCTGCATGGTCTGCCGCGGTTCTCGGAAGATCTCGACTTCTCTTTGGTGTCGGCAGAAGGCTATGCGGGCCGGGAGTGGATGGCCAAGGTGAAGCGCGATCTTGCACTGGCCGGATTTCGCCCGGAGGTGACTTGGAATGACCGCAAAGTGGTGCATACGGGGTGGGTGCGTCTGGCAGAACTGATGCATGAGGCGGGGCTTTCGGGACAGCCCGCCGAAAAGCTGGCCATCAAGGTGGAGATCGACACACGGCCGCCTGCAGGGGCACTTTGCGAGCGGCGGATTATCACCCGTCACTTGACCTTCCTGGTGCAGTACTACGACAGGCCTTCACTGCTTGCGGGCAAGCTTCACGCCGTCCTCACCCGCAAGTACGCCAAGGGACGGGATTGGTACGATCTGGTGTGGTATCTCTCGCAACGCCCGCCGGTAGTGCCAAATCTGTACTTGATGCAAAATGCTCTGGATCAGACGCAGGGAACAGGAGTGCTTGATGCGCATTCCTGGAGAGAGCTCGTGAGGAGGCGGCTGGATAAGTTGATCCTGCACACCGTGCGCGACGATGTCAGTCCCTTCCTGGAAAGGTCACAGGACGCGGCCCTGCTGACCCGCGAGAATCTGGAAGGACTGCTTCAAAAATGAACCGAGGCGCGCTTCAGCTGCTTCGAGGCCTTCCTCGATCATCTCGTCAACTGGAACTTCGTGGATGCACAAAGGTTTCGCTTTGTCGGTTGCGCGCCGTCGCGCTATCCTGACATCCAGACGTGTGGATGTTGCCGCCGAACGGCACGCCAGATGTTTCTGACTGAAAGCCGAGAAGCTCTACGGCGTCGAAGGCCAGGGGCCGTTCGACGAGTTTTTAGAGTCACCGCGTCACTGGCGGAGCCACGGGCGGAGCAAATGGCAATTTGCCGTATAGAAGCGCATGTAGTATCATAAAAGCGTGAAAGGGTTCGTGTCATGTCAATCGCCATTCCACTCAAGACCATGACCGTTGCGGACAAGCTGCAGCGATAGAGGAAATTTGGGCTGATCTGGCCCGTGATGCTGGGGATGTGCCGTCGCCCGCCTGGCACGGCGACGTTTTGCGAGCCCGTGAACGGCGGCTCGCCGACGGATCCGCGCTATTTTTGGATATTGATGACGCCAAGCAAGCTGTGCGCGAGCAGATCAAATGAAGGTCCAGGTTCTTATCGGATTGATAACCGCATTGCCCGTGTCCACGCGGTCCTGGACTGCCGCCGGGATCCCGAGTGGATATCGGAACGGCTGCCGTGAGTGAACTTCAACAGCGCCAACGGCGCGGCCCATCCCAGCCTGGGGCAACGCCCCAGGATTTAACGCGATACCCCATAAGGGCTGAAAGCCCGACCTATCATCGAGACGATGGAGCGGGCTTTCAGCCCTTGGGTTCTTTGGCCTCCTTTCCTGGGGCGTTGCCCCAGGCTGGGATAGAACGGGCCTTCGGCCCTGTACCCACATTAACTCGCGTTAGCCCATCAAACACCCGAGGATTGTATGCCCATTGTCGTGGAAGGGCGTTGCCTCAGGCTGGGATTGCGCGGGCCTTCGGCCCTGCCATGCATCATCTTTATAACATTGCCCCAGCGCGCAGGGGCGCATACTCGAAACCCCCGCCGACGGTCTCGAAGTAATCAAGAAGCGCGTCAACCGGGAAGTGCCACTTCGCATCCCCGCCGGAGAGTGCCGCCGCCTATGCCCTCGTTTGCCGCCTCGTCCGCGAGCAGGGCGACGCCCTGCGCCGCCGCGGGGAAGCCTTCACCTGCACAGCCCTGCTGAAACCGGTGCTCGACGCCCTCGGCTGGCGCCGCCTTCCCTTCAATGATCGTGCAAATCAGCGAGTTTGACCCAATCACCCAGATTCGGTAACCTATCTTTATGACCGTTACGGCAGAGCACATTGTTGCCGAGGCGCCGTCTCGATCACTTCACGCGTGAGCGCTTATCGCTGAGCAGAGAGGTATGTGATGACAACAGCCATCGACAAAGTCGCTGAAGACGCTTTGGAGCTTCCGGCGGATGCACGGATAGGCCTCGTTGACAGGATTTTGGCTAGCCTCAACCTGCCTGCACGTTCAGATATCGACAAGATGTGGTCTGACGAATCTGAACGACGAGTCGCCGAAATTGATCGCGGGGAAGTTGAATTGATTCCCGGCGAGGAGGTGTTCGCGAAGATCCGGCGGAAGTATGCGCGATGAAGTTCTTTTTTCATCCTCGTGCGAATGCCGAATTGGATGAAGCCATTCGTTATTACGAGAATTGTCAGCTTGGGCTTGGATTAGATTTGGCCGAAGAAGTTTACTTGGCGATTCGACGTGCCTGCGAATATCCTGAAGCATGGTCCGCAATGTCACAGCATACGAGGCGATGCCTCGTGAATCGATTCCCTTACGGTGTTATCTTTCAGATCAAGTCTGGCATGCTGAGAGTCATCGCAATTGCGAGCTTGCATCGGCGACCGGACTACTGGACAGATAGAATTTGAGGGCACATCGCCGACGAACGAACCGGTCGCGCGTGTTCGCGAACTAGCAAACGCCTTCCGCGCCACGGCGCCGGTCTATCTACGTCCCAGCGCGCAGGGGCGCATACTCAACACCTCCGCCGACTGTCTTGAAGTGATCGAGAA
>JAVEWL010000772.1:0-2981 GCA_034004565.1 FCB group bacterium
CATGCGGTCCTCGACGATGGCATTGATAAACTCGTGCGTGAGGAAGGTGTGCGAGTTGCCGTGGCCGGTCTGTATCCGCATGGGTTCGGGCAGGCGGTCGAAGTATTCAGGCACCACATCCGGCTGAATGGCCACAACCCCTTCGGGATAGCCGTTGGCGTCGATGACGCTCTTGCCTTCCTTCGAGATGCGCATGACGGAGTTCGGGGCGCCTTCGGGACGAATCAGCGAATACGACGCGCGGTCGCCGTAGAAGGTAGCGCGCTCGGTGCCGCCCGCCGCAATGTGCCAGGAAACCATGACCCGCGAGGAGTGGCCACCCGACGTCTTGAACAGCGCCGTGGTGCTCCAGAACGGATTCTCATATTGGTTGGTCTGCAAGACTTCATGGCCGTCGCCCCAGCCAATCGCGGTCACTTCCGTGAGGCGTTCGCCGGTGACGGGCACTATCATGCCGGTGCAGTGCGTGGGATAAAGCATCGGCGGAAAACCGTGGCGCCAAGTCGGCATACCGAGATCGTCGTACATGATGTAGATCAGCCCGTCATGGTGGTACTCGGCCTCGGAGTAAAAAATCGTGCCGAATTCGCCGGCCGCCTGCCGTTCGCGGCAGGAGATAATCTCGGGCCGGTAGTAGCTGGTCTCGGCCATCATGTACTTCATGCCGGTGGTCTTGACGCAATCGAGGATTTGCTCGAGTTCCGCCTGGCTGACGCCCGCGGGCACGGCGCTGATGACATGCTTGCCGGCCTTCATGGCCTCGGTGGCCATCCAGGCGTGGAGCGGCGCCGGCGTGAACACGCCAACGGCATCGAGTTCGGGATGCTTGAGCATCTCGCGGAAGCTCTTGAATGTGTTCGTGCAGTTGTAGGTTTTCGAGAGGTCGGCAAGGCGATCGTCGCGCAGGTCGCACACCGCCGTCACCACGCTGTTGGGATCGAGATGGAACTGGAAGCCAAGTCCGAAACGGCCGCCTACGACGCCCACGCGCACCTTCTCATCTTTGCGCTTCTTCACCGGCTTGCTTTCTTTCTTGTCGCGCCACTGCTTGGCTTCGGCATCGAGCGCCACCGTCGCCATCGCCGCCGCACCTACGCCCACGAATTGCCGCCGCGTCAATCCTTCTCCGGTCGTCTTCGACATTGCCGTCCCCTTTAGCATGGCGCTTCGTTAGTGGAAATTATTTGGAATCCATGGATTCCCCCGAACATAGTGCCGCAGAGGCGGCCTGCTTGTCCAGACAGGACACCAAACCCTCTGTCGGAAGGTCAATTACGGATACGATACCGATGGCAAGCGGGAGCGCGAACAAAGGCGGGGCAAAGCATGGACGGTTGGGATCGAATCTCTCGAGCGGCGCTTGTCGCGCTGGCGGTCGGGCTGGGCTGGGGCATCCGGGGCGACTTCGGGCACCTGCTGGGCGCGGCGTATCCGGGCGCGGCGCTGGCCTTGGCCTTTGCGTACGTGACGGGACAGGACTGCATGTTCCGGCGTATGCCGATCCTGGCGGCCCTGGGTGCGATAGGCATTTCGCTGGGCGGCTCGATGAGCTACGGCATCCTCCACGGCTACGCGCAATCCGACACCTTCATCAATTACGCCTACGGCTTCTTCACGCTGTTTCTGCAGGGTGGAACCTGGGGCCTGTTCGGTTGCGCGTTGATCGGCCTCTCGCTCGAGAAGCAGCCGCTCCGTTGGACCGAATGGCTGACCGGAATTGCCGTTTGTATCCTGTCCGGCGCGGTGTTTCGGTTCCTGGTGGTGTCGGTGCTGGGCTTCCACGTGAATCCGCCGCGCGGCGACGGGTCCATCGCCTTTACGGGAGCCGCAATCGGCGTGTTCGCCTGGCTCGCCTGGGCCAGGAAGCGCTCCGGGCTGAAGGCCGCCGTGCTGGGCATGGTGGGGTTCGGGCTCGGAATGAGCGCGGGACGGTTGCTCGGCAACATCGCGAACGTGGCGCAGATAAACAACGTCATGCCCTTCACCATCAACCACTGGAACGTGATGGAGTGCAGCGTCGGCATCATCGGCGGATTCGTGTTCGCGTGGGGTATGCTCGGCCGCGACTTCCCGGCCCCGGTCGAGAATACCCGCTTCAAGGTACTGAGCGGGTTGAGCATCGTCTACGTCCTTTTCCTGATACCGCTGTTGCATCGCCTGACGCGCGTTCACGACAAACGAATCGGTGAATGGACAAAGAGGATCGCCGAGTTTGGCCACGCGAACCCGGACGGGGCCGTCAATTCGACGTTAACCCTTATGACCGTGGTGCTGGGGTTTGCGTTCGTGGGAACGTGCGTGTGGCTCTGGCTGCATTACACGAACAAGAGCGAACGGGCATGGGTGCCGGTGCTGTGGCTGTCGCTGACGATGGTGCTTTTTCAGAACCTGTTCGCGCTGTTCCCGTATTACCCGCACGAATCGGGCCGGATTAACATGCACGTCGTGTTCTGGGTCTTTCTCGGGCTGATGGCGCTTCACGTCTTCTTCCGAACCCACGAATCCGACACCGAGCCCGACGGCGAAACGGAAAAAAGCCACTGGCGCCGCTGGCTCGCAATAGCCCTCGCAGGATACGCCATCACCGTGCTCGCGGCCGGCATGGTGAACGGCGAGCAGACCATGAAGAGCGCCAACACGCGGTGGCCACTCTGGTCGTGGACCGACGGCCCCTTCCCGGGCCGCTGAACTCCCGCAGGACTCGTTGCACGCGCGTCCTCACCCGCACGCCGGAAAGCGGGGACTGTTCCACTTTTGGCAAGCTTCCGACTTCCTGCGAAGCCCCTAAATTGAATTCGCCCTCACAGTCAACCAGCCCCGATGACCAAAAGTGGAAACTGTCCCCGCTTTCCGGGAAGGGGAATGGGAGTTTTGGGAGTCATGGGAAGTATGGGAGTGATGAAATGCCCATTGCGTCTTGATTCATCGGTATTGTTGGCTTTGGCGGAAAGCGGGGACAGTTTCCACTTTTGGTCATCGGG
>JAVEWL010000773.1:0-2981 GCA_034004565.1 FCB group bacterium
GGATGCGACAACAAGAATCCGTTTTAGCCCCTGCGCCGCACGCAATCCCAGATCCGATTCGTGTGATTCGTCTTATTCGTGGCTGTCTTACTTGCAGTTCTTTGTGGCCTTCGAGTCTTCGTGGTGAAGACCCCTTCGCCAACCCCAGGCCCAAACAAAATCACCCCCAAACCCTTCCTCGGATTCGGGGGCGATGTGAGCGTTTCGACGCTGACCTTACGCCGCGAAGCTGCCCAGGAAGGCGCTGCGGCTGCCGACGTCCTGCCAGGTCTTACCGAGGTCTTTGCCTTCGAATTTGGAGACTTCGGTGTAGGCCGGCGTGGCGTTTTCAATGTTCGTCAGCGGGGGATAGTAGGTTTCTTCGTTGCCGCAGATGTGGTCGCCGTTGTTGAGGCAGCGGGTCGAGATTTCGACGAGGCCTTCCGCCTTCACCTCGGCACAACCGTTCTTGGAGCACGTGCCCACGTTGGCGTCAATGGCCGCGGTGCGGACCTGCGCCACCGTGACCACCAATCCGTTGCTCAGGGCCTTCGCCATGTCGGCCAGGGCCGCACGCTGGGCCGCGTCGGCGCGCTCGTCAACAATCAACACCGCGTCCGTGGCGCCCGTGTCGCGGCGGGTATCGTCGAGGGTCCCCTCGGCGCGGACCGCGGCAATTACCGAAAGCCCGTCGAGCGAAACGCCGTTCCAGGCGCCCTTATCAACGACCCAGGCCAGAATGGCCTCCTTGCCGGTGAGCCCTATTTCGCTGTTGGCGAAGCAGGGGCCGGTATAGACGTCGCAGGTGCGCGTCTCGACGTAGTAGCCCGTGATCTGCGGCGCGGCGAACGCGGGCAACGAAACCAGGGCTGCGGCAAGCAAGAATGCAGCGTGTCGCATGGACAGTACCTCCGTGTGGGAAAAGCCTTGGGCGGGAATGGAACAGCAAAACTGAATGCTATTCGAGAAAACAAGGCCGTTCCGAGGTACATTCCGCGCGCGTCGCGAGCTTGCCGTCGGGACCGAAGATCTCCTGGGTTTTCAGGCACCAGAAGATCGAATTCTTATAGCGATCTTCGTCGCCGATGGCGTTCTGGTAAAACATTTCCTTCGCGCGCAGGAATTTGCAGGCGAAGCAGGTCTGCGGCTGATTCATTTCGGGCGTAATCATGCTCAGGCCTCCACCGGCTTGCCGGCCGCCGCCAGGGCCGCCCGCTTCACCGCTGTCTTCACGAGTTGCACTTTGTAACCGTTCTTGCTGAGGGGAGTGGCGCCGTCGGCGGCCGCCTCGCCGGCGCGGGCCGCGGTCTCCTCGTTGATGGGCTGGCCTTCCAGGGCCTGCGCGGCCTTCGCGGCGACCCAGGGCATCGGGGCCACGTGGCCCAGCACCACCTTCACGTTGCGCGCCGTGTCGCCTTCGAATGTGC
The DNA here is from genome assembly GCA_034004565.1 of FCB group bacterium. Taxonomy (GTDB): domain Bacteria; phylum Hydrogenedentota; class Hydrogenedentia; order Hydrogenedentales; family SLHB01; genus JAVEWL01. The sequence continues at coordinate 1,407 of JAVEWL010000773.1, forward strand.
AGGCCACCGCCGCCTCGACCAGCGGCCAATCCACGCACTCGCGCTGCTTGATGGCGTAATGACCGTTCTTGAGCCCCTTCGGGGGAATCGTAACGCACGTCAGGATCTCATTCGGCTGCACGACCGTTTCGCGCTCGCCGTTCTGTTGCGGTATCCGGTAGAACTCGGCCAGCGGCACGTCCCGCGAGGCCCCGTTCGGACCGCGCAGCGTCGCCACGGCATCCAGCGAAATCAGCACCGGCGCCGTGCTCGACGGATGCACGAAGTAGGCCGGCCCGCCTCCGAAGATCGCATGGAACCGGTTGTCGCCTTCCATTACGAGCGATTTGCCTTCCTGCTGGCCGAGGATCCCGTAGCCGAGCCGGTAATACCAGCAGCGGGGGCGCTGGCAGAGGTTTCCGCCGAGCGTGGCCACGTTTCGCACCTGCGGGCTCTTGATCTGCGAGATGGCGTGCGTCAGGGACGGGTAGGCCTGTTTCACCGCCTCGTTGTTGAGGATGTCCGCCAGCGTGGCCGTCGCGCCAATGCGCAGGCCCTTGTCGTCCGACTGGATCGCGCGAAGGTCGGCAATGTTCTTGAGGTTTACGACGCGCTTAGGCGAGGCGACGCCGTCCTTCATCGCGTTCACGAGGTCGCTCCCGCCCGCGAGGCATTCGGCATCGCCGGCATTCGCACCCAGAAGCGCCACCGCCTCGTCGAGCGTTTTCGGATTGGCATATTCAAATGCGTTCATGCGGGCACTCCTCCTTCGGCAAGCGCGCCGAGCACGCGGTCAGAGGTCAGGGGAAGCTCCGGCACGCGCACGCCGATGGCGTTGGCCACTGCGTTCGAGATGGCCGCGCCGGGCGACACCACCGGCGGCTCGCCAAGCCCGATGACACCGCGTCCCTGATACTTCTCATCGGTCATCATGCGAACCTTCAGCATGCCCACGTCGGGCAGGCCGGCCAGCTTGTAGAATTCCATGTTCGGGTTCAGCATGCGCCCGGTGATGGGGTCGTATACGGCTTCCTCAACCAGCGCGTATGCAATGCCCATGATGAGCCCGCCGTAGACCTGGCTCTCGGCCGTCTTGAGGTTCATGATGAGCCCGCAATCCTGCACGGCCACGATCTCGTTCATGCGGACAAGGCCCGTTTCGATGTCCACGGACACATCCGCGATCTGCACGCCGCCCACGCCGGAGTCGATCAGATTCTGGTCCATGCCCTCTTTCGAGGTGAAGGTGCCGCGCTTCGTGATAGACGTCTGGCCAATCAGTCCGCAGGCCTTGTCCCAGGGCATGCTGTTCTCGGGCTTGCCTATTTCGCTAATCTGTCCGCCACGCGCTTCCAGTTTGTCGGGCGTGGTGTTCATCTTCGGCGCCACCAGCTCGAACAGCGCGTTCAACGCCGCCGTGGCCCCGAGGCGAGCCGCGCTGCTCACCCCGCCGACGGTTGTGCTGCCGCCCGAGGCTCCAGACGGTGGATAATCACTGCGCCCGATATTGACCGCGACACGATCCAGCGGAAGCCCCAGCGTATCGGCTACGACGATATCAACGACGGTGCGCGTGCCCGTGCCGAGGTCCTGCGT
>JAVEWL010000774.1:0-2981 GCA_034004565.1 FCB group bacterium
CAGGGGGTGTGGGCCATCGCCTTGAGGGCCAGCAGGCCCATTTTTTTCTCTGCGGCGGCCTCGTAGACCGAATGGCCGAAGCCCCCGTTGTGATGCCAGGTGATGAAGTTGAACGGGAAGAGGATGGAATCGAAATCGAACTGGCGGATGAGGGCCAGGGCGGCTTCTTCAGAGTGGGCCGAGAAGCCCAGGCGGCGGACCTTGCCGGCCTCGCGCGCCTTGATGAAGACCTCCATCGCCCCGCCCGGCGCGAGCACCTTTTCGACGTCCTCCATTTTGGTCATCGCGTGGAGTTGGTAGAGGTCGAAGTGGTCAGTTTTAAGCAGACGCAAAGAGTTATCGAGGGCCTTCTGGGCCTCGACGGCGTCGCGTTTTTCGGTCTTGCAGGCCAGGAAGCACTGGTCGCGGTACGGGCGCAGCGCCGGCCCGAGCATCTCTTCGGCGTTGCCGTAGGCGGGGGCGACGTCGAAGTAGTTGACGCCGCGGTCGACCGATTCGGCGACATAGTTGGCGGCGTTCTGAGTTGACTCGTCCTTCACGATGATGCCGCCGAAGCCGATGATCGAGAGCTTGTCGCCGGCGCGTCCCAAGGGGCGGCGTTCCATTCCGTGCGTGAACATGTTGCTTTTCCCTTCGGAGTCAGGTGAGAACCATTGACAGGATGTGGCCAGGCCCGAGGCCATTCCGGCCCCGACCAGCCCCGATAAAAATTTGCGCCGATCCATGTTGAACCCCCTCCTTATTTTAGTGAACCATCACCCATTACCAATCTATTCAGTTTAAGAAGCGCCCGTGGCGGGAACAATATATTTCTCGGAATAAAAACATCAAAGGCGCTATTAACCTGATTATATTTTGTTGATTACATGATACAAGGGGGACGATATGGAGACGCGGGTCGATCCAAACCACCACCGGCCCGTTTTGTTTTCGAGCACGAGCACGAGTCGCTGCGATTCAATATTGGCATTTTGGTTGCGGCTTTGCCGCGCGAGATAACGCGAGACCGCCGATTCGCCATGTCTCCCTCGATTCACCCTGTCCCCTTTGGCATATATGTCATGAGTCCGCATCGCCCGAATCCGAGCGGGTTCAAGACGATTTGGCCGCGGCCTCGGGCACTTCGGCAGGCAAGCCAAGGCGCTGGTATTGCTCCGGCGGCGCGTCGTTCCAGCGCATCAGGCGCACCATGTGGGCGATCATCCGCTGTTCGACGGCCGCATCCTCGATGGGGCGTTCCTGGTAAGGATCGGCCTGGAGGTCGAAGAGCATCGTGCCGTATTGGTGCGACCGCCAGAAGGCCGGGCCAGGGATTTTCATCGTCTTGCAGCCCTTGGTGAAGGTGAAGGGTTCGGCCAGTTCGATGGATTTCAGTTCATCGGGAGTGAAGCGGCGGACCATGCGCGTCGGCATGTGGGTGTATTCGTAAAGGGGGCTGTTGTCGGAGTCGGCCAGCGCGCGCATGTAAACGTAACGGCCGTCGGTGACGTTGACCTGGCCGCCGTGGACACCGAAGAGGGCGGCCTCGCGCACGGGAGTGTCGCGGGCAACCGTCTCGCGCAGGGGCGTGCCCTGCATGTCGGGCGGCAGGGGGATGTTGAAGTATTCGAGCACGGTTGCGGGCAGGTCGATGGTCTGGACGAGGGCGTCGCACCGCTCGCCTTGCCGCTCACTGCGCGGGTCCCAAATGAACAGGGGGGTGTGGGCGACCTCGTTGTAGCAGGGCTGGACGACCTTGGCCCACCAGTTATGCTCGCCCAGCAGGAAGCCGTGGTCGGTGTTGACGATGAGCAGGGTGTCCTTCCACAGGTCGAGTTCGTCCATCAGGTCGAGGACGCGGCCGAGGTATTCGTCGCACATCGTGTGCAGGGCGGCCGAAAGGAGGCGGCAGTGCTCGACGGCTTCGGCCGGCTCATCGACCTGGTGATAGAGCGGCCAGTCGAAGTGGGGGCCCTTGTAACCGTGGGGATACATTTTCTGGAAGCGTTCGGGGACGAAGTAGGGCTCGTGAGGATCGAAAGTCTCCAGGTGCAGGAACCAGTTGTCCTCGGCGTGGTTGGTGCGCAGGAACTCCATGCCCATGGCGAAGGTCTTGGGCTGGGGCTGGTCTTCCTCGCGCGCCATGTAGGGGCGGTTTTTCTGATTGGGCAAGGTCCACTGGCCGTAGTGCTTGGGCCGTTCGGGGGCGCGGACGACACCCTTCCAGGCGTCATTTTCCTGGCCGCGCGAGCATTCCCAGGAACTGTAGCGGGTGTGGTAGGTGGCGCCGCCGTCTTCCCAGTAGTGGTAGTGGTCGGTGGCCAGGTGGCTGTAAATGCCGTTTTTCTTGAGGATTTCGGGCATCGAGTCGTCGAAGGGTTCGATGGGACCCCAACTGCGGTGCAGGAAGTTGTAGCGCCCCGTGTGCAGTTCGCGCCGGGCCGGCATGCAGGGCAGGCTGCCGACGTAGGAGTTGGTGAAGGTGATGGCGCGCTCGGCGAGGCGCGTGAAGTTGGGCGTTTTGACCCAGTCGCAGCCGTAAGGCTCGAGCATCCGCCGGTTGAGCGAATCGAACATCAGCATGATGGCTTTCATTGGTGTCTCTTTCTCTATCGTATCGTTGGGGAGATCGTTTCGGATTTGGTCGCCGGCGGCCGGCGTCCAGTATTTTCCTGCGTCGATCAACGACGACATGCATGGTGATCTCCACCCAACCTACTCCAGCCGGCCGGGACGATCCAGCGTTAAAAATGCCGGCGGCGGCGACGGCGGCCTGCCGTTTCGCCCGCCACACAAAAGATGATGGTGCGAGACGGACCGCGCGCCAGCGAATTTTCTAAGGCCGGCCGGCGGTAGATCGCCTATACTGGACGCTGAATCACAAGCACGCGCCGGATCGTTTGCCATCCGGAGAGATTCACCTGTTTGCGGGGAGGTTGACTTGGTTAATATCAATCGATCCGAAAGAACCGGTTTCGCCGGGGTGACTTTGGCCGACCTGG
>JAVEWL010000775.1:0-2978 GCA_034004565.1 FCB group bacterium
GTGAAGAAGCGGTTGGTCAAAACCGGTCTGGTATTTCTCCGCCACGAGCAACACCTGATACTCTTCCGTCCCGAAGCGTTCGGGCAGTTCCTTTTCCCGGATGCCTTTGTTCATACCGACTTCCGTATACTCCACGCCGGGCGCATCCGGATCGATCACCGTGCCGGAGAAGGCAACCAGCGTTTTGATTCCCGTGTACCCCTTCTCGGCGATGTACTTATCGAATGCCTGCTTGTACTTCACCGCGTGCAATCGGCTGGAGGTGACCACCATCGCCTTGGCCTTTCCGCCAATCTTGTGCAGAGTGAAGTGTCGGAAATGCTCGACCATGACCTCGGTTTTCTGGGCGATGTTGTGCGGGTGGAGACTCATGAAGCGGGCGAGCACCCTTGCGGCCTTGCGTTTGTCCACCTTGGGATCGTCTTCGATGGCCTTGATCAGCCGGTAATACGTCTTGTACGTCGTGTAATTCTGGAGCACGTCGAGGATGAACCCCTCGTCGATGGCCTGACGCATGCTGTAGAGATGAAAGGGTTGCGGCTTGCCATCCGCGCCCGGAGTGCCAAAGACCTCCAGCGTCTTGTACTTGGGTGTCGCAGTGAAGGCGAAAAAGCTGATATTGGGCTGGTGGCCGCGCTTGGCCATGGTCTTGAGGATTTCCTCTTCATAATCGGGCAGCCCTTCCTCCTCGGCCTTCGCCCTGGCCTCTTCCTTGATGGCCGCTCCGGCGAGCACACCCTTCAGTTCAGTCGCCGTCTCGCCGCCCTGCGAACTGTGCGCCTCATCGACCACCACCGCGTACCGACGCATGGGCAAATCGCCCATCTTCTCGGTGACAAAAGGGAACTTCTGGAGCGTCGTGATCACAACCGGCACACCAGACCCGAGGGCCTCGGCCAACTGGGTCGAGTTGATGTCGATCTTCTGGACCACACCCTGCTTGTGCTCGAACTGATAGATGGTGTTCTGGAGCTGCTGGTCGAGGACTACCCGGTCGGTAACCACAATGATCGAGTCGAAGACCTTTTCGTCCTTTTCGGTATAGAGACTTGCGAGCCGATGAGCCAGCCAGGCGATGGAGTTGGACTTGCCGCTGCCGGCGGAGTGCTGGACAAGGTAATTCGTCCCGGCCCCCCGCATGCGGGCGTCGACCACGAGCTTCCTTACGCAATCGAGCTGGTGATAGCGTGGGAAAATTATCGCCTCCCGTTTCACCTTCCTGCCGCCGAGCTGCTTCTCCTCGACCTGGAGATGAATGAACCTCGCCAGGATGTCGAGGAAGCTGTGCCGCTCCAGTACATCTTCCCATAGGTAGGCGGTTTTGTAACCGCCGGGATTCTCCGGGTTGCCTGCGCCGCCTCCGCAGCCCCGGTTGAAGGGCAAAAAATAGGTGCTGCGGCCGGACAGTCGCGTGGTCATGTAAACTTCGTCTGTGTCCACGGCGAAATGGACCAGCGTGCGCTTCTTGAACTGGAAGATCGGGTCCGCCGGGTCGCGGTCATTTTTGTATTGGGTGATCGCATGCCGCCAGGTCTGGGCGGTCATGGGGTTCTTGAGCTCCAGTGTGGATACGGGTATGCCATTCAAGGCCAAGGTCACATCGAGGGTGTTGCCGTGCCTGGCCGAATAGCGAAGCTGCCGGGTCACCGTGAGTCGATTGGCCGCATAGAGTCTCTGAGTATCCGGGTTCATTCCGCTCGCCGGGGCGAAGTAGGCCATGCGAAACAGCTTCCCGAAGCATTTGAACCCGTGCCGAAGGACGGAGAGGCAACCTTCGTGGTCGGAGTTGAGCGCCCGGCAGAGGTCGTCCAGCAGCGTGTCTTGGGCCTTATCCTTTTGGAGGCTTGAAAGGTATTCCCATTCCTTGGGCTGGGCCGCTTGGATGAACGCGATTACCTCTGCAGGGAACAGGGCGCGTGCCGGATCAAACGTTTCCCGGTCGCCCTTCTCGTAACCGCCTGCGGTGGTCAGGTGATGCTCGATGGCGGTCTCAAATGCATGTTCGGTGTGCTGACCCGGCATCAGGCTTACTCCCATTCCGGCAAAGGCCCGAAGATAGCGATCCCGTCGCTTCCGACCTTACCTTCGTCATCGTGTGGCAGGTCTCTCACCGCATCCACCGCTCGTTCCGGTGCTTTGTAGATGCTGGCCAACAGCCCGAGTTCAAGCCGCCACTCTGGAAAAGGTCGCGGCGGTCTGAGGTGAAAGAAATCCCAGAAGAACGGGAACAGAGGCGCAGTCACAAACGAGGCGTTGCCGACCGTCTGCTCGCGGTGGGGATCGAACTCGCGCAGATACTCGATAATCCCGCGATAGTATTGCCGGAAGAAGTCGTCATCCGCGATTCGCCAATGCTCGCCGTTGCCTTCATCACCCGCAGGCGGGTCATCAAGAAGGACGGAGATCGGCTGGGCGAAGAGCGAGGTAATGCATGCCGACGTCGTGGCGGGCGGCTGGCCATTGATCGAAGTCACCCTTGCGGATTGCCCCTTCGCCTTGGTAACGAGCGACCCCGGATACGAGTTGCTGCGTCCCTTGGCCTCGACCACATGCCATGCATTGCCGATGTCGCGTCCGACAAGGTCCCCGCGCTCGTTGGTGCCAGCGGCCGTGGTCAGTGCGCCACTGGCACGCATCTGGTCTACGTGGGCCAACCAGCGAACGCCGAGTTCTGCATCGGCGATAATTTTCGCTAAGGCCATCCCGTGCCAGTAGGTTGCCGCTCCTTTTTCAGAACCGTCGAGAAAGCGATACCTGTCAGATAGGCACAACCCGGCGGGTGACTGCTCCAGGAACGAGAAGGCGGACAACCCCATGCCGAACCGGTGCAAAAGGCCGCGCCATCCGAGGGAAAAGATGTCCATGAACCGTTGCGCGCCGACCGTGACCACCGCACGCAGGACCGCCCGGCCTGATACGTCGCGCGTGCGTACGCCGTTCGTGGCCGCGTATGCGACCGGGAAGTTTCTGCAAGTAAC
>JAVEWL010000776.1:0-2974 GCA_034004565.1 FCB group bacterium
GAACCGTTTGCATAGCGCTTGAGTCCCGCGGGGAGGCTCAGCGAAAACGCCCCCCCCCCCTCGTCGTTCGGGGCAAGTTTCAAGTCACCGTCGTGCTGCTTCATACTACGGCTGGCCACGGTTAGCCCCAGGCCCATCCCCTGTTCCTTGGTGCTAAAGAAAGGCATCATTACCAAGGGAGCGTCCTGCTCCGAAATCCCCGGACCGGAATCCGAGACCACCACCTTGCAGCCTTCGGGCTGTCCTTGCGTGGCGATCTTCAGTTTGCCGCCGTTGGGCATCGCGTCGATGGCGTTCTGCACGACATTGTGCAGGGCCTGCGAAAAATAAACCGCATCAATATCCGCATCCGGGGCATTGATGTCAAACTCTTTCACGAGTGTTATGTTTCGGGCCTTCAATTCTTCCTCGAAGGAACGCAGGACGTTGTCGACGGTGCCGTTGATGCCGGAGCGTTCGACGATGATGCGGGGATGGCGCGCGAACTCGAACAGGGTCTCGACGACGTTGTTGATGCGGGACACTTCGGTCTGGACGACCTCGCCGAAGGCCTCGCGGAAATCCTCGGAATCGTATTTGCGCGGGAGCAATTGTGCGAAGGTGTTGATGGCCACCATGGGGTTCTTGATTTCCTGGGCGACGCGCGAGGCGAGGTATTCCCAGAAGGGACTGTAGGCGACGTCCTCGGTCTTGGTGTGTTCTTCGGGCAGCTTCGAAAAGATGATGACCACGCCCTCGTCGCCCATGGGCGTGGCGCTGAGGCCGAGCGTGGCATCGATGGCCGGGTCGCGCACTTCCTGGCGCAGGCGCGGCTTGCCGTCGGCCAAGGCGCGCAGGGCCACGTCGGCGAAGCCCGAACCGAGCTTCTGTACGCTGTTGCCGATGACGGCGGAGGCTTGCACGCGCAGGATGCGCTCGGCGCTGCGGTTCATGAGCGATATGCTGCGGTCGGCGCGGACGAGCACCACGCCGGCCGTGACGTTCGAGAGGATGCTGTCGACGCGTTCGCGGTGGTGCGAGACGGTCTCATAAAGGCGCGCGTTTTCGATGGTGGCGGAGGCGAAGCGGCCCATGACGGTGAGGAGTTCGCACTCTTCGGGGGAGTAGTCGCGGCCCGAAGCTTTTTCGCCGACGATGAGGGCGCCGCAGACGCGCCCGCTCGAGACCAGCGGCACGCCGAGACGGCCGCCGAGCAACTGCATTTCCTTTACCGCCGCCGTGGCGTGGGCATTGGCTGCGCGGTCGAAGAGGCAGGCGTTTTCTTCGAACCAGCGCATGAGGCCGCTGGCGAAGTTGAGCGTGATGCCCTCGGGAATCGGGGCGGCCATGCCACCGCTGGCGATGACGCGCACGCCGGTGCCGTGATCGATCAGGACGGCGCTGCGCACGGTGTCGAACACGTCGCCGACGGCGTCCGTGAGGCTTTGCCCGATGCGCTCGGGATCCTTCATAAGCCCGGCGAGACGGTTGAGCCAGCGCATGGCGGTCTGGTGTTGCGTGACATGCGCCTTGGACGACACTTCCGCAATGGCCGGTCCGGCGGCGCTTGCGCGGGCCATGTCGGCGGCCGCCGGCACCATCGCCATTTCGACGGCGCGCTTAAGATCTTCGCAGGAGAACGGCTTTGCCAGGCAAACCTTCGCGCCGGCCAGCACGTAATCGGCCAGGGTCTCGGCATCGCCCCGGCTCGACATGGCAATAACCGGCACGGACGGCGAAGACAGCCGCAGTTCCCGCACGGCTTCTTTGCCCAGGTGCGGTCCGTCGTCCACGATGACGGCGTCCGGCCGCAGCGAAATCAGACGTCGAAGGCCTTGCCCGAGCGACGGTTCGAACACGAGCAAATCGCGTTCGGGCAGTGTGGCGCGCAGCGATTCGCAAACCGCGCGGTCTTCGGCCAGTACCAGTAGAACTTTAATACCCATGTCATCCCTCTATCGCCCGGAAATCCCCATCTCCGGTGTCGGCCGCGCCCGTATTCGAGCGTTTCGGCCCAGATGGACGCCACGCATCCCGGTGTCGTCCCATCTTCCTCTCCGGCCCCAGCCGGTTCACATGCACGGACGTTCCGTCGCCGCACCTGAATTGCACGGTGCTACCGCATGTCGCTATTGTTCCGCCGCGACCTCCTCGCCCTTTTGCGCGTGGTCGCTGTCTTTGCCCTTGGCCAACGGCAACAGCACCGTAAAGGTCGTACCCTGACCCTGGATGCTGCGCACGTCGATTTCACCGCCGTGTTCCGAGACAATGCCGTGGACGACAGCCAATCCCAGGCCGCTGCCGTCGGGCTTCGTCGTAAAGAAGGGCGTGAAAATGCGGTCGAGATTCTCTTTCGCAATGCCACAGCCCGTGTCGGATACGGAGACCTGCACACACTCGGCTTCCTGGAAAGGCAGCACGCCGCGCCGCCGGAGGTGGTGCCGGTGGTATTCGGCGGCGATGGTGAGGGTCCCCTCCTCATTTTCGCGCATGGCGCGAAGGGCGTTCAATACGAGGTTGAGGAACACCTGGTGCAACTGTTGTTCGTCGCCGTAAACCTCGAGGTAGTCCTCGGAAAAACGCTTCTCGAGCGTGATGCCGCTCTTGCGGACCTCGTTGTCCACGAGCGCCAGCACGTCGTCGATGATGCGGCGCAGGTTGTGCGGCGCGAACCGGGGCGCCTTGGGGCGGGCGAAATCCAGGAGGCGAAGCACGATCGAGTCAATGCGTTCCACCTCGTGGGGGACCACCTCGGAGAAGGTGTTGCGAAAATCGGGGTCGTTGTAGCGCTCGAGCAGGAGCTGGGTGAAGGTCTTGATGGACACCAGGGGATTCTTGATCTCGTGGGCCATGCCCGCGGCGAGGATGCCCAGGGACGACAGGCGATCCGCGCGCTGGACCTTTTGTTCGAGGCGTTTGATGGCGGTGAGGTCGTTAAGCATCACCATCGCGCCGACGGTTTCGTTGTTCGCTGTTTCGAGGCAGGACGAGGACA
>JAVEWL010000777.1:0-2969 GCA_034004565.1 FCB group bacterium
TGGGCCGCCTGCCGGCGCTAGGAAGGAGTCCTTTATGATTCCAATTCACCTACAGTACCTGGTCGATGAGAACCAAGTTCGCACAGCGGTAGTAATACCAATCGAGGCGTGGGAACGCATCGTGGACGACCTTGAGGAACTTGACGATATTCGCGCACTGGATGAAGCGAAGTCAGGTCCGCAGGAGAGCGTCCCTTTCGAAGAAGCCGTCCGGGAAATCCAGGGCAAGTACGACACTTGAGCTATAGCGTCGAGATATTTCGATCGGCACAAAAGCAGCTTGAGCGGATTGAGGCACAAGATCCGGAGCGAATAGTGTCCGCAATTCGGCTTCTGGCAACTCAGCCTCGGCCTCCCGGAAGCAAGAAACTCTCCGGTCGTAAGGAATGGCGCATCGAGTGGGCCTGTACCGCGTACTCTATGAAATCGTCGACCAGAAGCTATTGGTCTTGGTCATTAGCATCGGCCACCGAAAAGATGTGTATCGTTGAGCTTTCGGCTATGTAGTGGCATCTACTTTGGAGCAATTTCATGAAGGCATTCGTTCAATATCTTACCATTGCTGTTTCGCTTGGAGTGTTTGCTTGCGCACCACATTCGTTTGCGGCCGACACGCTTCGCGTGATTACCTTCAACGTGAAAGTCGACTTTGAAGAGGAGCCGGGGATCCCCACGTGGGATGAGCGCAAGCCGCTTGCATTGCAGGCGCTGAAGGAGGCCAAACCGGATCTCCTCGGGTTGCAGGAATGCTCCCCGAACCAGCTCGCCTTCTTTCGCGAGTCGTTTCCGAATTTCGCCGATATCGGCGAGCTAAAACTGACGGACGAGGATCAAGCGTATTTCTTTACGACATTTCCGATCCTCAAGCAGATCGGGTTCACCTCCTACACCGACGACATCTTGATGTACGACAAGGAGCGTTTCGAACTTGTCGATCACGGCTACTCGTGGCTCTCCCCCACGCCCGAAAAACCTTCCACCGGTTTCGGCAATGCATTTCCACGGATGATGATATGGGCAACGCTGCGCGACACGACATCGGGGTTCGAGTTTCTCGCGTCGGTAACCCATTTCGACAACAGCATGCCGGCGCAAGTCGAGATGGCGAGGTTGAGCCACGAAATCCTCGCGCCCTACGCCGACAAGGGCCTGCCCATGCTATTCCTCGGCGACTTCAACACCGATTATGAACGCGGCGATTACGCGAAGCTGACCAGCAGCGGCTGGAAGGATTCCTATCTGGTCAGTCCGAAGGCGAGCGAAAACGGCCTCGACAACAACGTCGTCACCATGACGAACAACCGGCGCATCGACCACATCTTCTACCACGGCGCCGCCTTCACCCCACTCGAATGGCGCCGCCTCGATTCCCCCGATCCCGCACAGCCCCAGATCTCCGATCACTGGCCTGTGCTGGCGGTGTTTGAGGTAGGAAAACCCTAATTTCACCGACGTTTTCGGGGGATTTATGCCAACCGCCTTACGAGAAGGCCCGTACCGATTCTTCTCTTACGCCGGCGACCGTGACGAACCACGGCCTGGGCACGTAGCTCGTGACGACCGGGTCTCGAAAGTTTTGGCTCTCGCCGATCCGCCTCGAGAACAGCGGCGGATTCAGCCGCTTGGAATTAAATCGAATCCGGGGTACGATCACTAAGCACCATGACGAACTGGTGGAGGCGTGGAATGAGCCTTATGGATATTCCTGAACCGGAACGCTCCATTTCCGAGGCGTTCCGCGTCCTTAAGCCGGGCGGCTTCCTGCAGTTCTCCATCACGCACCCGTGCTTCAATACCCCGTACCGGCGCAATCTTCGCGACGGAAGCGGGCAGACGTACGCGATCGAGGTGGGGCAATACTTCCGCAACTTGAATGGCGAGATCAGCGAGTGGATGTTTACAGCCGTACCCGCGGAATTGCGCACGGATCTTCCTAAGTTTAAGGTGCCGCGTCTTACGCGAACATTTGGACAGTGGATCAATTCGCTCAGTGGAGTTGGCTTCCGAATCGAATGCGTCGAAGAACCCTATCCAAGCGACGAGGACGTGCAGCGGTGTCCCCATCTGCAGGACGCCCAAGTCGCGGCCTAATTCCTCATCATTCGCGCGCAGACCGTGAGCGCATGCGGTATTAACGCGGGGCCGCACAACTGCGGCGGATCAATGTGCTACAATAGACCGCATGAATGGAGCGATGCTATGAAACTGAAGATCGTGATTCACGAGGCGGAGGAGGGTGGCTTTTGGGCCGAAGTGCCGGCGATTCCCGGTTGCGCGACGCAGGGTGATACCTTCGAAGAACTTGTGAACAACCTGTACGAGGCTGTCGAAGGGTGTCTTTCCGTAGACATTGAAGCGCCTAGCATAAGCGACAACGCACGCGTGATCGAATTAGTCGTGTGAAGTCCATCTCAGGGAAAGAACTTGCACGTCTTGTCGAGCGGCAAGGTTGGCAATGCCTTCGCGTGCATGGAAGTCATCACGTATACGGGCGCAAAGGCAGCATCGTCAGACTTAGCATTCCGGTGCATGGAAACAAACCACTAAAGCTCGGACTGCTCAGACATCTGCTGAAGCTCGCAGGTATACCGGAAGACTCTATCTAATTACCTGCGACCGATGATCTACTCCGCCCCAAGCCAATTCCCATACCCCACCACCAAAGTGCTGAGAATGAGCACCGTGATCCCTGCCGTTATCCAGAGATGCGTGCGCGTGCTGGTGCCGCGCCATTCTTTGAGCACGAGCGCCCAAAGGTTGCTGAACACGATGATGAAGGCCATGTGCAGGGTCCAACTGGAGAAATCGTACTGGCCCATCTGCGTCGTGCCCATGCCGTAGAACATGAACTGGAAATACCAGATCGTTCCGGCGAGCGCGGAGAAGAAATAATTGGCGAGGAGCGGCCCGCGCCCGAGATAGTCGCCGGCGCTTTTGTTCTTCACGTTGAGAAACATGCACCAGATAAA
>JAVEWL010000778.1:0-2967 GCA_034004565.1 FCB group bacterium
GGGCTTCTGGCCAATGGCGCGGTCACCGACATGGCCGACCTCGCCCGCCTCGGCCACGTCAGCCGCGCCCGCATCACCCAAATCATGAACCTCCGCCTCCTCGCCCCCGACATCCAGGAAGACCTCCTCTTCCTGCCCCGCATCGACGCCCCCCGCGATCCCCTCAAATACGCAGACATCGGCTCACTCACGCTGGAGCCGGATTGGATGGTGCAGCGAAGACGATGGCTAACTATGCTGCCGACCGACCGCCGCAGTAGTGGATCAAGTCAAGAAGGAGGCTCTCCACAAGTAAGCATGGATAAACGATAACTAGCCAACCCGAAACCGTTTCCAATCGATTTCAAGCTTGCGCATTCTTGCCCTCAGTGTGTGGGGATTGATCCCGAGCATGGCCGCAGCACCGCGTTCTCCTTCAATCTTTCCACGAGTCAAGGTAAGCGCGCGCACGATATGGCCTCGCATTGCCTCGTCAAGGGTTACCATCGTATGGTCATTCGGCTCGGAAATGCTTTGCTCTGCGCTGATGGTAGTCGTTGTCGGAGCGATGCCGAGCGCCTTGGCCACCTCCAATCCGCGACCGTCGCCCAGGATGGCTGCGCGATCAAGTACGGACGCGAACTCGCGCACATTCCCGGGCCAATCATAGTCGGAGAGCAGCGTGATGTCGCGGCTGGTGGGCGTCTGTTGCTTCAGACCGAAGCGGCGGGAGGCGCGTTCGGCGAAATGTTCTGCAAGCGCGGGTATGTCCTGCTTTCGCTCTCGGAGCGGAGGAAGCACGATGGGGAATACGGCAACGCGATACCAGAGGTCTTCCCGAAACCGTTGCTCTTGTACCATGCGAGCAAGGTCGCGATGCGTCGCCGCAACGATACGAACGTTTACATGAAGCGCTTTCTCGCCACCCACGCGTTCGAAACTGCTGTCTTGTAAGACTCTCAGCAGTCGAACCTGGGCAGCTGGCGGGAGCTCCCCGATTTCATCCAGGAAGAGCGTGCCGCCATCGGCCCGCTCGAACCACCCCTTGCGTTCGGCCACGGCCCCTGTGAAGCTTCCTCGCTCGTGCCCGAAGAGCTCCGAGTCAATGAGTTCTGTTGGAATGGCCCCGCAATTTACCCGTATGAACGGCCCAACGGCACGTGGCGAGCCTTCATGGATGGCTCTGGCGATGACTTCCTTCCCCGCGCCCGTTTCTCCCAGGATGAGGACGGGTACGTCCGAGCGGCTCACCAGTTCCACGCGCTCCATGACCGCCCGCAGACCGTGGCCCGCACCGATGACCTCGTCCGTTAATTGTTCCCGTCCAAGGCGATTGAGCAACTTCCGCTTGTCCGCCTCTGCGGCCTCGCGAAGTGTCATGAGTTCGTGCACGCGCCGATCATTTTCCAGGGCCACCGCGAAGGGTTCTGCCAGGAGTTCCCCCAGCTTCACTTCCCGTTCATGATACGGTTCGTGCTCATTGCTTAAGAGAAACAGTCCCTGTGCTCCATGTTCGGACTGTAGGGGAATGACCAGCACATATTTGCGGAGGCCTTCCAGGAAAGTGGCGGGCAATCCTTTCGGCGGGCGATCTCGGGTGCACTGCATCGGTGCTGCCGTGGTGCACCATGCAGACAGTCGTTTGGCTGCGTTTTTCTCGATGGAGAGCAGGGCAGGCATCGGGATGTCGCCGCTGACGCCGAGGTGGCACAGGCGCTCTACGTCGCTGCCAGCGCTCTCCACGGCAACGACTGACAGTGTGTCCACAGGAATCATTTCCGCCAATAGTCCCGCAATCCGGGAGGCGGAGTCATGGATTTCAATGTGGCGGCATGCCTCACGCCAAATAGCGAAGAGCAGTTGATGGTAGCGTTCCATGAACAAAAGCATACAGCATATTTGCTGGCAATTGCCAGCCTATATGCTGGCTCCTCGTCAAATATCATGGGGCATGTAAAGCAAAGTCGCCGTTGCCTTTCAAAGCGAGAAGGACGCCGCATTGACGAACCGCCATCATAAACAATTTCTTTGCAACTACTTATGCCCAACAAACACATCGAGTCCCGAGCCTTTCGTGGACATCGCGCATAATTGGCATGACTCCTGCTTGGTGACTGCACGAGTGTGAAAAAAAAGCTCATGCCATACTGAGAAAGCCCTTGGAGTAATCATCAATGTCGTCCACGCCGGAGCGCCAGCCTCTAATCGATACAAGCATTCTTGCAAGCGTCGATCAAGAAGCGTTGCGCCTTATCTTGGAGGCCATTGGCAGTTTACGCTTCGGGGCCGTGGAGATCACCGTGCACGACGGGCGCGTGGTTCAGCTGGATAAGCGGGAACGCTTCCGCCTGAATTCCTAGTGCCGCACGCGTTCCTGAACTTCTTGTCACCCTAGCCTACCGTATCAGCGGCGGTCTACTTGTAGCGAAAACAATAGGAGAACGGAAGAGAAACCGACCGGACCGCCGGAGGTCTCCACCCCAGAAGGAGACCACAACCATGAATAGACGACGTTGGAGATGGGCCGCCCTTGCGGGCCTCAGCATAGCCTGGGGCGCATGGGCGCAGGAACCACCCGACCCGCCGCCCGCACCGGCGGAAATCGAGGCGCTGCGCGAGCAGGTTCGAAGCCTCACCCACCAGATCAATGGCCTGGAAGCGCGTTATGCCGCGGACCAGGCGAACGCGGAGGAGTCGACGCAAGCGGCCGCCGAGGAGAAAGCAAAGGCCCCTAAGGTGACGCTGGATAGTGGCGGCCTGCGGGTACGTTCGGCGGACGATGCCTTCGAGCACCGTATACGTCTACGTGTGTCGCACGACTTCGCCTGGTTCAATCAGGACAAGGAACTCGAAGATTTCATTGGCGACGAGCAGGACGGCACGGGCTTCCGGATGGCGCGTCTTCGCCTGCAGGGCAAAGTGTGGAACGATTTTTCCTACTTGGCCGAGTTTGATTTCGCGGGTCAGACGCCCGAGGATTCCCCGGTG
>JAVEWL010000779.1:0-2966 GCA_034004565.1 FCB group bacterium
TTTCCGGCCGACCGCCCCCGCATCCTCGACTATGCCGCCAAATGGGACCCCGCCTCCTTCGCCTACAGCCATACACCGCGGACGTTCGACCTATCGCCGGAGGACGGGCCCCTGGTCGCCCGCCTGCGCGAACTCACCGACGCCTGCTGGCGGACTTTCGGACTGAGCGGCTATGCGCGCGTCGACTTCCGCGTCGACGCGGCGGGCCGGCCGTGGATTCTCGAGGTCAACGCCAATCCCTGCCTGGCCCCCGACGCCGGCTTTGCCGCCGCCCTGCACGAAGCCCGCATCCCCTACGAACAGGCGATCCGGAGACTGGTGGCGGCGGCGGTGCCGGCAAACGGCTCCTGTCGACCCCCGTCGACTCCTGTCGACCCCGGCAGTGCCGTGCCCCCTCCGCGCCGCTGCGCCTCTGCGGTGAACAATCTTCCGGCTTTCGCGTTTCGCGAGTCGCTTGCGGCCGACGATCCGCGCCGCATCCGCGAGCTGGTGGCGGCGACGGGCTTCTTTCACGCGGACGAGGTGGCGGTTGCGGAGGAGCTGGCGACCGAGCGTCTGCGGCTGGGCGAGGCGTCGGGCTACCTCTTTCTCCTGGCCGACGATGCCGACGGCCACCTGGCGGGCTATGCCTGCTACGGGCCGACTCCCTGCACGGCCGCGAGCTACGATCTCTACTGGATTGCCGTGGCGCCCGCCCGGCAGAAATGCGGGCTGGGCCGCGAGCTGGCGCGCCGCGTCGAAGCGGCCATCCACGCCCGTGGCGGCACGCGGATCTACGCCGAGACCTCGAGCCGGCCGCAGTACGCCAGCACCCGTGCCTTCTACCTGCGGCTGGGCTACCAGCTCGCGAGCCTGCTCGACGATTTCTACGCGCCCGGCGACGGCAAGGCGACGTACGTGAAGACGGTGTGAGTTCAGCCGACGACCAGGGCTCCTGTACCGGTCAGCGTTGCCTTGGTCGTCTTCAGACGCGGGTCTTTGCCCGGATTGCGTCCCAGTCCTTGCCGCGTGGCATGATGAACAGTCCTTTGCCAGAGCTGCGGCGTTCCCACAATTCGCCAATCTGCCGCTTCTCGATATTGTCCGGCAAGTCCCAATCGCGGGTATTCTTGTACTCGACCACCAGAATCCGCCCGTCCTCCATCTGGCAGAGGAAATCAGGGTAGAACCGGTCCGAGGCGGTCTGCAGCGAGAACGAGGTCGGCTTGCGCTCGACGTTGCGCAGCCAGTATTTCACGCCTTCAAGCTGCGTCGCCAGAAACACGGCGCAGTCGAATTCTTCGCCATCGGCGCCCAGGTTGCCGATCTGCGGGAAGAAATGCCGGGGTAGGTCCGTGAATCCGGCATAGGGGCGATCAAAGGCATATCGTCCAAGTTGAAAGACCATCTCGCAGCGTCCATCGGCCGTGAATTCCGCCGGGCTCACAAGCAGGGAGCCATGCACCTTGCGCATGGCTTCACGCTTGCTGAACCTGATCTTCTGTTCGAGCGCCGCCCGCAAACGGAATTTTGCGTAGCTCAGTTCCTCCAGTGACATTTCTCGGGTATCGATCAATCCCGTAACCGCGCGATTCAGAAAGGCGGCCTTTTCATCAGGAGGGACGCTGTCTTCATGGATGTTCCGCGCCAGCCAGTCCACCAGATCCACCTGGTTCCATTCGGATTGAAAGTCGAACAAGGCCAGTTGGGCTTCCACGTTGTCGAAATACTCGAACTTGATGCTCTCGTCTCGGACGAGGAAGCGGCCACCCTGGGCGCTGAGTTCCGGCTTTGCGAACTCTGCCGCGGTCAAGTCCGCCGGGTAGTCCAGCAATCGCCAGTCGCCCTGCAGCAGATGGGTATCCTCGAACGGTTCCCATAACTCACCCTGCCGGTACGCAAGCAACGGAACCCGAAACCGCTCGCCCCTTTCGGAGGGAGTCTTGAACACGGGTGCTCTGGGCATCTGCAAGCGCGAGATCGCCTGCCTGATAGCCGTCTTGCCGGCCGGCGTCTGGAATACGCCTTCCAGTGTCGCCGCCTGCCTGGCGGTGAAGGTTCCCTTCAGTGTGATGGAGCCCACTTCCGGCGCAATATCCACCTTGCCCGCCAGAGCCGGGGGAATGGATTCCGGCTCGGGCAGCTCCGGTGCCGTAAAGGTCACGCCCGAGGTCAGCGTGAATAGATCGTCGGTTCCGGCATCTTCGGCGGCGTGGATCAGATCACGCGCCTCCAACCGCTCGAAGCCATTCTTGACAAGCCCATCCCGCAGGCTTTCCACGGTCGCTTGCATATTCGACGAGATGATAAACGCATAGGCCTCGTTCAACTCCTGCCGCGTCTTGCGCTTCGCGCCGGGCATGCGCAGAATGCGCCCGAGGATTTGCTCCGCCGCTGTCGCCGAATGGGTGTTGCGGAACGAGCAGAGCACGTAGGCGAACGGGCAATCCCAGCCTTCGCGCAGCTTGTCAATCGTGATGATATACCGCTTGTGGCAGTCGTCGGAGAGAATGTCCACGCCGGAGATGTCGTCGTCCGCTCCGGTCGCGATGCCGATCTCGTCCTCCGGAATGCCGAAATCGTCGATCAACGACTGCTTCACACGTTCGGGCACCAGAGTCTCGCGGTCGTTGTCCTTCCGCTCCGCCTGCAGGAGCATGATCGGCCGCAAGTAGTCGCCGGAATCCCGTGCTTCGGCATCGGCCAGCGCCTGCAGCTTGTTCAAGCAGGCAATCCCGTCACGCACGGCATCCTGCCAGTTGTCGCGCCGCACCAGTTCAAGTGGCATCTTGATCATGTCCGCCGCCTGCAACGCCGATGCACCCACGCTGAACAGTACGTTGCTCGGCTGCCGGGAACGATCCGGCGTGGCCGTCAGTTCGAGAATCGCGCTCGGCTCGAATCGCGCCAGCGTCTCGAACGCCAGGACCGTCCCCTGGTTGTGCGCCTCGTCCACGATCACGAGCGGATGCCGCAGGCGCAGTGCG
>JAVEWL010000780.1:0-2963 GCA_034004565.1 FCB group bacterium
TAAAAAGAATGCGTTGCACAAGCCGCGAAGTGTCTTTCTCGATATCTTCAAGATCAAGCAGCCAGGCATCTGCCGGTATTTGCTCACTGGCTGTTTTTGCACCGTAATTGTACTCGACCACAGAGCCCAGCGTCGTCCACCGCCATGTTGCGGGGATTTGGAATGAGTGCTTTGGGGTTGCCTTCCCCTTCTCCTTGCCCTTCCCCCCTTCGTGCTCTTCGTGTTCTTCGTGGTGAATATTTGTTTTCCCCTTCTCTTGGGGCACAAGTTTCCCCTGCACGGCAAGCTGAAGGATAAGCTGGCGCAGCTTTGGAATGCCGTTTTGGGCATTGGCGATGAGATCGAAGTTATCGAGGAGGAGTTTGGTGTTCATGCGTCTTCGCCCTTCTGGTTACGCTGGGCGAGTGGGCGAGTCTGGCCATAAGGGCTTTGCTGTTCGCGGACGACCATATCCCAGTCGCGGCGCAGGAGCTTGAGCAGGTCTTCTTCACTGGGCAGGGCGGTGCGATAGCGGGCGGCGAAGATTTGTTTTTGGCCCTTGGGCAGGGTGTATCGGACCATGGCCTCGTTGCGGTCGGTACAGAGGATGAGGCCGACGGTCGGGTTGTCGTCTGGTGCGCACAGTTCGCGGTCGTAGTAGTTGACGTAGAGCTGCATCTGGCCTAGATCCTGCTGGGTGAGCTTGCCCACCTTCAGGTCAATCAGCACATGGCATTTGAGGCGCGTGTGATAAAAGACGAGGTCCACGTAGAAGTGGTCGCCGTCAAGGGTCAGGCGTCGCTGTCGGGCGACGAAGGCGAAGCCGCAGCCGAGTTCGAGCAGGAACTGGCGCATGTGGCCGACCAGCGCCTGTTCGATGCGGGTCTCCACGAGTTCGTGACCTTCGGGGAGGTCGAGAAACTCGAGCACGAACGGATCCTTGAGGATGTCCACGGGATCGCGCGGCTCGATGCCTTTCTTGGCCAGAGTCATCACGCCCTTTTTGTTCCGGCTCTTGAGCAGGCGTTCGAAGAGGAGGCTGTTGATTTGACGGTCGAGTTCGGGGGTGGACCAATGACCTTGAATTGCCTCGATCTCATAAAATGATCGGGCGTGAACGTTCTCGACACGCATGAGGCGGCGGTAGTGGGTCCAGGATAGATCCGGGGAGAAACTTTGTGCCGTCGGCAATTCGCCACGAGACTTGTGGCGAATTGCGTCGTTGGCCGGAGATTTTCCACGAGGCTCGTGGAAAATCTTCTCGGTCAGGGGGCGTGGCTTGCCCAGTGCCAATTCGCCACATGCCGTGTGGCGAATTTCTGGAAGTCGATCTGCATAAACTTGGTGGAACCGGCGGCAATCCGCAAGGTTGCTAGGGGAATAGCCTCTCCCGTACCGCTCGGTCATATCGCCGCGACAGGTCTTCGATCAGGGCATTTCCGTAGTCTGCTCGCTTCTTGCCGCCCTGTTCCTCCTGGACGATCTCGCGGCCGATGAGCCAGTAGGCGACGACCATGCGGGAGTTGACCGTGCGGACGATGCTGGCGCGGGCCTCTTCGAGGATCGTCGCCACGCGGTCGAACAGGTGGGGCGTGGGCTTGGCCAGTTTTTGCGGCTTATTTTTCATCCTCATCTTCCGTATTTTGCCGGGGATTCGCGGACGGCGAGCGCTTTTCCGGGGGGCATCATGACCACCTTGCCGTCCTGCCAGACGGCCAAAGGGCGATTCCGTCGTTGGTGATCATCCACCACCTTGCGGATGGCGCTTTCCATGGCGGCGACGGCTTTCTGAGTCAAGGTCTGCTCTTTCATTGCGTCACCTGCTTGGTTATTTCCATGTGCAAAGGTCGGTTCAGGACCGTGGTTTTACCGGACTCCTGTTTGAATATAAGGTTGGGGTTCTCCCCGGAATTGTCAAAGAAATGAATGGTATCCACTTCGGGGCCATAGAGCGCAAAGAGGTTCTGCAATGAACGGGTGTAGCGTCGTCGCACGTCGGGTTCAGGAACATTGTGCCCACCCGCCTCCACGCGATCCCGGATGCGGGCCAAGCCGAGATCCACGCTGGGAATCCAGAGATAGAACAGATGGAGCACGAATCCTGCGTCGCGGGCTTGTCGGAGGATCTGGAGATACGTTCGGCCCGAAAGCGTGGACTCAATAGCGAATGAATCCCCGGCGCGGATGGCTCGTTGCACCTCGCGCAGAACCACCTTGCCGGCTTCTGTCGCCGCGGCGGCGGGATCAAAGGGCGACAAGCCGGCGGCAATGAGGTCGGGGTTGATGAAGCGACGGCATTGCGCATAGCTGGCAAGAATTCACGGGCAAACGTGGTCTTGCCCGCTCCGTTTGAACCAGCGATCAGGTAGAGATTTCTCGTTGTGTGTCGTCTCATTTCGCGCTTTCCAGGGATTGGGCGAGAGCATCGCGGAGGGCGTCGCGGGGCTGGGCGACCTCGACATGAGTTGCCAGTAGTTTCCGCGGACGATCACGCGGCCCGCCGTGAAGGTCACTTCCTCGCGGATCTGGGCATGCAGATCCCAGCCTGCGGCGACCAGGGCGGGCGTGACGAACTTGGTGCAGATGTCGCGCTCGCTGAAGCTTGGGGTCTCTGATGGTTGCGGGCTCATGATTTCCTTGCGGCGGAATGGGCGGCGATCCCGAAAGGATTATGGCACGATTCGGCGTTTTTCCAAGTGAAGGCACCACGGCCAATGGGGGGAAACCATAATTCCGTCCAGTGCTCACCAGCGTTGGCGCCAGGGGTTTTCCTCGGCGGGGATGGCGGGGGCGGTTGCGGCGGGATCGCGGGGCACCATGACATGGCAGGTGAGGTACATGTCGAGGATGGAGGTGCTGTCGTTGCGGCTGAGCAGTTGCGGGCCGAAGAGATTGGTGTAGAACTCGCGGTTGTCGTTGACCACGCCGCCGATCGAGATGCGTTGTCCGTTTTGGACGGTCAGGCGCGTGGAGACGCTTTCGGT
>JAVEWL010000781.1:0-2959 GCA_034004565.1 FCB group bacterium
CGGAAAACGCTCAACGTCCAAGGGACGATTGCGTTCAGTGTTCAGTGTTCAGAGTTCAGAGTTCAGAGTTCAGAGTTGAGCATTGGGCGTTCCCCTTGCCTTCCGTCGGTATTACAATATATTACCCGATGGACACGGCAAGGAGTTGGCGATGGCGGCGACGAAGCAGGCGATGGTGACGCTGAAGGTGGACGCGGATCTGGCGCAGGCGCTGAAGGCGCTGCCGAACCGTTCGGAGTTCATCCGCCAGGCGATGCTCAAGGCCCTGGACAATGCCTGTCCGCTCTGCCAAGGCACCGGCATGCTCTCGGTCGCCCAGCGCCGCCACTGGGACCGCTTCGCCAAGCGCCATCCCCTGGTCCATTGCGCCGAATGCGACACCTACCATCTGGATTGTCGACAGGGCGGCAGTCGCGGTGATTGCCGACCGGAGTCTACGGGCAAGGCCGACAAGACCAACACGCCAGCCCTCGTTGACAAACGGCAGGCCGGGGATATCGTCAAGACATTGGGTCGGTAAATATGGGGGTTCTTTTGCATTCAAAGTGGGTTGTGATGGATGAATGGAGTCAGAAATCGTCCTCGTCCTCGTCCTCGATTTCTCCCGAACGATAGATTGACTTAACACCAAATCTGGGCAGCAGATGTGATCGTAGATACCGACAGAATCCGCGTGGAGGTGTCTGGGCGTCTCGATGGTGCGCAAAAGTCGCACTTGGGCCAGTTCCTGACACCATCCCCGGTTGCCGCCTTCATGGGGTCGCTGTTTCGGCCGGGTCGCGCCGAGGAGTGCCGTTTGCTCGATGCCGGGGCAGGGATCGGCTCCCTTTCTGCGGCTTTCCTAGAACGATGTGCTTCCGGGGGCTTGGGCTTTCAGCGCGTCGTGGTTGACGCCTTCGAGATCGATGAAGGCCTCCATCCCTACCTGGTCCGGACGCTTGAGGAGTACGGTCGGCACCTTCAGGTCGTGCCCAGGGTTCACGGCGGGGATTTCGTGGAGATGGCCGTCGGGTCGCTTTCCGAAGACCTGTTTGCCGCTGCGTTGCCCCGATACACGCACGCCATCCTGAACCCCCCGTACAAGAAGATACGAAGCAATTCCCCTCACCGTGCGGCATTGCGTCGGGTCGGCATCGAGACGGTCAACCTGTATTCGGCCTTTGTCGCCCTGTCGCTGGGGCTGCTCGACGAAGGCGGGCAGATGGTGGCGATCATCCCGCGCAGCTTCTGCAACGGCCCCTACTACCGGCCTTTCCGCGATTTTATCCTTGAGCGTGCGGCGCTGCGGCATATGCACCTGTTCGTGTCCAGGGACAAGGCCTTCAAGGATGATAAGGTGCTTCAGGAAAACATCATCATCCTGCTTGAGCGGGGAGCGCCGCAAGGCGATGTCACCGTGTCGGGCTCCACCGACGGAAGCTTCGACGACTACATCGCCGACACCCATCCGTTCGGGGCGATCGTCTTGGCCGATGACCCGGAGCGCTTTATCCGCGTGCCCAATTCGCAGGCCGACCATTCCCTTGAGCTTGCTTCGAACGTCAGGTTTTCCCTCGCCGACTTGGGGATCGAGGTTTCCACCGGCCCGGTTGTCGACTTCCGCCTGCGGGAACATATCCGGGACATGCCGGAGAACGGCACCGTTCCGCTGCTTTATCCGGGGCACTTTTCGGGCGAGGTCGTGGAGTGGCCCAAGCGAGATTTCCGGAAGCCCAATGCGATTGCCAGGAATGCCGAGACGGCCAAGTGCCTCTTTCCGACGGGATTCTACACCGTCGTGCGGCGGTTCTCGTCGAAAGAGGAGAAGCGACGCATCATGGCAAGCATCGTTCATCCTGGTGCCTTTCCCGGCGTCGAGCTGCTGGGATTCGAGAACCACCTCAATGTTTTCCACAGTCACAAGCACGGTCTGCCGGAGGATCTCGTGCGCGGGCTGAGCGCGTTTCTCAACACCAGCGCGCTCGACGCCCATTTCCGATGCTTCAACGGGCATACGCAGGTCAATGCAACCGACCTTCGGCGAATCAAGTACCCCAGCTACGAGACGCTGGTCGCCCTGGGGAAGTGGGCGGGAAAGCATCCGCAACTGGAGCAGGGCATGGTCGACGAGGAGGTGAAAAGACGTATCGCATGAAGATGCACAAAAACATCAAGCAGGCACTTGAAGCGCTGTTGGCCCTTGGGTTGCCGCGCGCCCAACAAAACGAGCGCTCGGCCTTGTGTCTCCTTGCGCTGCTCGATCTGACGCGCGAGAAGACGTGGCCCCAAGCCACGAATCCGCGGATGGGAATCACTCCCGTCATGGATTGGGCGCGGAAGCACTATGGCAAGAAGTACGCCCCAAACACTCGGGAGACGATACGAAGGCAATCCATGCACCAGTTTGTGGATGCGGGGATTGCGCTCTACAATCCGGATGATCCGGCGCGCCCGGTGAACAGCCCCATGGCCGTCTACCAGGTGGAGGGCACCACGCTGACAACTCTTCGCACCTTTGCCACGCCAGCCTGGCAGGCCAGCTTGCAGCAATACCTGGCTGGACGTCAAACCCTGACCGAGAGATACGCCCAGGAACGCGAGTCCACGCTCATCCCGGTACGGATTGCGCCCGGCCAGAGCATCCGGCTGAGCCCCGGAGAACATAGCGAATTGATCAAGGCCATTATCGAGCAGTTCGCCTCCCGGTTCGTGCCCGACGGCGTGCTGGTCTACGCCGGCGACACCGGCGACAAGTGGGGCTACTTCGACCAGCCTCTCTTGGACAGCTTGGGCGTTTCCGTCGATGCCCACGGCAAGATGCCCGACGTTGTCCTGCACTTCCCGGTGAAGAATTGGCTCCTGCTGGTCGAGTCTGTCACCAGCCACGGCCCCGTAAACGGCAAGCGACATGACGAACTTGCACGCCTGTTCGCAGGATCGTCCGCTGGCCTGGTCTACGTCACCGCCTTCCCCAATCGCT
>JAVEWL010000782.1:0-2958 GCA_034004565.1 FCB group bacterium
CACCCCAACCCTCTCCCCCGATGGGGGAGAGGGGGAAGCTCCCTGCCTTTGTCCACCCCGTCCATGTCGTACACCCCGTCCATCGGCTTGCATCCGGCTTTCCCCCTCTCCCCCATCGGGGGAGAGGGTTGGGGTGAGGGGGCACTCTTTCGCGTCGATCCCACCCACAAGCCACGCGACTTCGTCACGCGGCTTGAAGGTGCCACCCAATGAGACCCACTTAGCGATCGCGTCACTTGCGGGGATTTCAGAAGAAAGGGCGAAGCTCCAGGCTCGTACCCGGCAGTTCCACGTCATATGTCGAACACGAAAAAGAAAGTGGGGGAGAGGACCCCCAAACGGCGCTACACGATTTCCTTCACAAGCCGCTTGGGCACCGACCACATACGTCCCTTGAACTCGACGTAGTAATAGTCCGCATGCTGGTCTATGACCTTCTCAACGGGTTGCGTGAGGCCGCTGAGGTAGTAGATGGTCTTGAGCTTCAGGTCGGGGTCGGCCTTGGGGGTGACGATCTTCCGCGGATTCTTGGCCTTCACATACGTCGGCAGTTCGCGATGTCCCGCAAACGCCTGCCAATACTCCTGCACCCGCTTCACGTAGTTCCGCGTTTCCTTGATATTGGGTACCTTGTGCCCGCAATTGATGACCGTCTGCGGCCCGGCGTTGTAGCCCGCCAAAGCCAGCTCGTGATTGTCGTCGAACAGCGCCAGCAGTTTCGCAATGTACTGCGTCCCGCCCGCGATGTTCTCGGCCGGATCGAACACGTCGGTCACGCCCATCTCGCCCGCGGTTCCCGGCATGAGCTGCATCAGCCCGCAGGCCCCCGCCGACGACACCGCGTCCTGCCGGAAATTGCTCTCCGCCTTGATGATCGCGAAGATAAGGTTCTTGTCGACGTTCCACCGCTTCGAGTGTCTGTCCACGAGATCTTCAATCGACCCGGCGTTGTACGTGTCGGATTCCTTGAGCCGCTTGTACGTGGGATCGACGACGATCTTCTCGAAGTCGAGGTGGACTTCTTTGAAGCTCGGTTTCGCGCGGTACTTGGCCAGGCGGTTGGTGATCATGGGAACGCCGGACTTGTCCTCGAAGATACGCACACCCGATTCTTCGAAGCGCTGGGCGCGGGCGCGTTTCTGGCGTTTGAGTTCCGCGTCGATGGACTTGCGCGTTTGGGGATTGATCGCGCCGGCTTTGGACTTGAGGGTGGGAGGCTTCGTTGTGGCCAGCGGCTCTTCCGAAAAAGCCATCGGGGCCAGCAGCAGAAATATCGCTGCGGCCAGCCTTACTACCCGGCTTCTCGTCCCGACTGTCGCCATCCACCTCCCCAGACAATTTGATAACCTTCGTGTGCCCTTTCAGCCCGATAAGTATAGCCTAATAACGACATTCCGGCAAGGATCTTTACCCTTCTCACGCCGCACTCCAGTCTTCACAACCGCATAATTATCAGGTTCTTACGCGAAATGTCAGAAGTTGACACCCCGCTTCCTTTTCCTCCCATACCTCTCATCTCTCCCATAACTCCCATAAGACCCATAACACCCATCTTACCCCTTGACTTTTTCCCTCGAAGTCCTCTCTTTACACCACCCTGCACCCGGTGCTAGTGTTAGCACCAACCCACAGGGAGCGGTCGAACGGCATGGATTCCACGCAATCGCTGGAAGAGAAATTGGCCCGTCGCCTCGGCGTCACGCACGCCACGGTGGCTACCGCGGAATCGTGCACGGGCGGCCTCGTGGCGCACCGCATCACCAACATCGCCGGTTCGTCGTCCTACTTCCTCGGCGGGGTGGTGACCTACAGCAACGAGGCCAAGGAGCGGCTCCTCGATGTGCCGCGCGCGGACCTCGAGGCCCACGGCGCCGTCAGCGATCCCGTGGCCCGCGCCATGGCCGAGGGCGCCCGCAAGACCTTCGGCGCCGAGTGGGGCATCGGCATCACCGGCATCGCCGGACCGGGCGGCGGTACGGCGCAAAAGCCCGTGGGGCTGGTCTACATCGCCGTGGCGGGGCCCGCTGGCGTGCAGGTGAGCGAGAATCGTTTTCAGGGGAGCAGGGAGCACATCAAGGCGCAGAGCGCGGAGCGCGCGCTCGGCCTTTTACTGGAGCAGTTGGCATGAGCGCCGGTTTTGTCCACTTACACGTCCATTCCGAATACAGCGTCCTCGACGGCGCCAGCAAGGTCGACGAGCTCATCGCGCGCAGCAAGCAATACGGCATGACCGCCTGCGCGCTGACCGACCACGGGTCGCTGTTCGGCGCGGTCGACTTCTACGAGGCGGCGCGCAAGGCCGGCATCAAGCCCATCATCGGCGCGGAACTCTACGTGGCCAAGAACGGCCGCTTCGATCGCAGCGCGCGCTCGTCCGGCGCGGCCTCGAACCACTTCCTCCTGCTCTGCGAGAACGAAACCGGCTATCACAACCTTTGCCGCTTGAGCTCGCTCGGCTACCTCGAGGGTTTTCATTACCGTCCGCGCGTCGACGACGAGCTGCTTTACCAATACCGCGAAGGGCTGATTGCCACGAGCGCGTGCCTGGCCGGCGCAATCCCGCAGGCCCTGCTGCACGACGACATCGAAACCGCGAACAAGGTCGCGCAGAAATACATCGACATCTACGGGAAGGACAACTTCCTCATCGAATTGATGGAACACGGCATGCCCGAGCAGCAGAAGGTCAATCCGCTGCTCGTCGAGCTTGCCGACCGCCACGGCCTCATGGTCATCGCCACGAACGATTGCCACTACACCGACAAGACCGATGCCGAGGCCCACGACGCTCTGCTCTGCATCCAGACGAACGCGATGGTCGACAACGAGGAGCGGTTCCGCTTTTCGTCGTCGAACTTCTACTTCTGCAGCGGCGACGAGATGCGCGAGAAATTCGAGCGCTGGCCCGAGGCCGTCGCCAATACCGAAAAGGTGGCCGAGCGCCTGGACGTCAAGCTG
>JAVEWL010000069.1:0-548 GCA_034004565.1 FCB group bacterium
TCGTTTTGTTCGTTGAGCAGACCCCTCATCGTTTCTACGACAATGTTAAGTATCTGTACCTGCACCTCTGCCGCCACCCCCTGGCCAATGGGAAGGCCATCTACCTTACCAGAAGTGAAACACTCCGGGATGAGCTTACGAAATGCGGTCTGCCGGTTGTCATGGAGGATTCCCTGCGGGGAAAGTGGATGATGCTTCGTGCGAAGGTCGCGGTCGAGGACGGCTTGGGACTAACTCACGACCTCAAGAGCTTCTACCTTTATGGAGCCAGGAAGATTCAGCTCTGGCACGGCACTCCCCTGAAACGAATCCAGCTTCAAACCTACGAAGACCTCGGTTTCGTGGAAGGAACGCTCGCGAAGTATTTCTGGGTTTTCGCCGGCCGGTATCCCTTTTATCATGTCTTGATCTCCAGTTCTGCAACTTGCACGAACGTAGGGTATGCCGGGGCCTTTCGCTGCGGCAGGATTCTCGAATTGGGATATCCGCGAAACGATCTTTTCTTCCAGAATTCCAGCGACACGTATATGCTGGGCGCCGATGAGGAG
>JAVEWL010000069.1:558-13652 GCA_034004565.1 FCB group bacterium
AGAGCTACAACCGCATTCAGGTCTTGAGGCAGCAGGGATACAAGATTGCCGTCTATATGCCCACGTTTCGCGAATCGCGGCGCGACGCGCTCAGCGACGGCGCTCTTGACCTGACTCGTCTGGCTGCTTTTGGCGCGCAAAACAAAATTGCCTTCGTCCTCAAGTCACATTTCAACACAAGTGGCGCTGATATTCTGTCGGCGAAAAACTTGGTTCTTTACGATAACGCCAAAGATATCTATCCGGCATTGCCTCTTGCGGACCTGCTAATCACCGATTATTCTTCGGTGTTCTTTGACTTTCTTCTGCTGGACAAGCCCATAGTCTTCTTTCCCTACGACTACGAAAAGTACGTGAGGGAGGACAGGGGAATGGTCTATGAATACGACACCCTGATTCCCGGGCCAAAAGGCATCACGCAGC
Organism: FCB group bacterium; assembly: GCA_034004565.1. GTDB lineage: Bacteria > Hydrogenedentota > Hydrogenedentia > Hydrogenedentales > SLHB01 > JAVEWL01. The sequence continues at coordinate 982 of JAVEWL010000069.1, forward strand.
AGGAAATGGAGCACGCGATCGTGGAGGTCTTTCGTGATGGATTGGATAGGTACGCGGACAAGAGGAGGGAAGTGCGCGCACTCTTCTGGGCATATGAGGACGGCCGTTCGTGCGAAAGGCTCTCCCAACTTATCGCGGAATGCATGCAGCGCGGCGGCTGAGATTCCGAAACGGCGGTTGCCAAAGGAAGCAGGCGATTGCGGAAGGGCTTTCATGAATTCGGCTTGACGCTTGGCGGTCGCGTCGGCGGGCTTGTTGCCGGCATGGCCACGCAAGTGATTCTGGCGTGGGGCCTCGGCGCGGAAGGACGCGGCTCGCTGGCCGTGTGCATGGTCTTCTCGACCGTGCTGGTTCTGGTTTTCGCCGTAGGCAGCGACATAGGCGGCTTGTACTTCATGTCATCAGGCAGGTTCAGCGTCTGGGAGGCTATCTTCTATGTATCCGCGTTCGGCTTGGTCTCCTCCATTCTTGCGATGGTCACTGGCTACAGCCTGATTCATACATCTCTTCCTTTTTTCGCGAAGGCGAGCCGTGGCGCTTTTCTGTTGTCTTTGTGGCTCATCCCCATGACCTTATACAGCGAGGTCTTCCTCCGCCTCTTAACGGCCGTGCGCTTGTTTAAGCATTCCGCGCTCATTACCATTCTTCGCTCCCTCCTGCAAATGCTGCTTACAGGCGCCCTCGTGTGGGTGGTCAAACTCGATGTTGCGGGGGCGCTGATCGCTTCCATTGTCGCGGCCGCGATTACCTTTGCCGCCTGCCTGCTGGTATTTCTTCGCAAGTTTGAATTCACCGCCTTCAGGCCTTCGCTGTCGAGCTTCGCGGCCATGTTTTCCTACGGTCTTCGGTATTATTTCGGAAAGATCAGCAACTTGGCCAATGTGGAAATGGGCACCATTATCGTAGCATTCTTTGCCGACCGCGCCGAAATAGGATGGTTTGCGCTCGCGTCCAGGGTAACCCAACTGGTGCAGATGATTCCCGACTCTCTCACGGTCATTCTGTTTCCCCGTGTGGCCATCGACAAAGAGGGCAAGAAGGATCTGGTGATGCGGGTGGCTCGTTCGGTACTGGTGGCTTGTGGCACTGTGTTCTTCCTACAAGCGGTTTTGGCGACGCCGTTCGTACTGATTGCGTTCTCGGCCGCATTCCTCCCCGCCGCTCCCCTGATTCGCGTTCTCGCAATCGGCGGCACCGTCTACTGCATGGCCAAGATCTTCCTGTCATACCTCGTTGCCACGAATCGACCAGGCGTCGCGTCGGTGACAGTAACGATTGGCGTGTTGGTCAATATCACTTTGCTTTGGTTGTTGTTGCCGCGGTTGGGTGTTGCTGCCGCCGCGTGGGCGACAACAGCGGCTTACATCGTCGATTCCGTGATATTGCTCCTGCTCTTTCTACACTTCAGTGGAGCGCGAATGCACGAGGTGTTTGCCTTTTCGCGCCGGGATCTGGGCGATTTCAAAGCTATGTTCCGAAAGAAGATTCCGGGATCTGTGGAGAATCAATAGGCGGATGACGCACACTGCCGAAAGCGCGAACGAACCCCGACACAAAAAGTCGTTCCAAACGCGCTGCCGTAGGAGTGAATAGGGAGAGGCGATTAGCCGTTCAAGTAATGCGACTAGGACTTACATATTTCTTAGCGGTTGCAGTCCACGTCATCATAGCGTTTGATATGGCCGGGACGGACTTCGGGCTGCCTGAGCCGATTACCACAAAACGCATTGCACTGCTGTTCCTTACAATGGCATTCGTGCTACGTTGGCGCCCGCCCGTTCACAGACCGTCTCCCGTCGTCCTCCTCATCGGATGCGCCACCGCCCTTGTTGCGCTTTGGGCTTTCTTGTCTTGTCTGGTTAACGGCGCATCGTTTGGCAGAACGGCGGATTCCCTGATCGGTTGGGGGCTTTTGGCGTATGCTATATTCCTCATGAACACCTTCCTGCCCGATTTGCTGCTTGAGAACAAGCGCAGATTCGTGGAACTGATGTCCGCCTTCGGCTGTTTGGCGATCTTAGTGGCCATTCTATGGTTATGGAGAACCCACGGCATCGGTGTGTTCTTCTCACGCTTTGCGTTGCGCCTTGCCTTTGAGGAACTGAGCTGCGGCAACAGCCGCTTCATGAATGCGTTGTTTATGTGCAGCATGATCCCCATAGGAGTGCTCCTGGGATTGCTCAAAGTACGTTGGCGCTACTACTGGCTTTCCCTCATCGCAATGCTCACGTTTGCGGCCCTCGTTCTACTCGAGGGCAGCCGACAGACGGCAGGGGGCGTGTTCCTCTACGTGTTGCTTTGCGTAACGTCGAGTTTTTGGGCCAAGAGCACGCGCGACGATTCCACACCCGAGGCTACCTGGAAACCTGCACGATGGCAAATGGCGGGGGCGCTTATTGCAGCCGCTGTAGCCTTGACGGTGCTCGTCTCTTCACCCGATATGCGGCTGGAAATCCGCACGTCGTTTGTCGATCGAACCAAGGAACATATGGATTCGGGCAGCCAGGGGCGGCAGCAGGTCTTCTTCGATTCCCTGCGAACCGCACGCGCCTTCCCGCTGTTCGGCGTGGCGGATTTCGTCCCCGGCAAGCCCAAGTGGAATACCCTCCAAATGGACACCCACAACGGCTATGCCAACTTGATGGCCAATTTCGGATTTCCGCCCCTTATCCTGGTGCTTTTCACGATCGCGGCTTGCCTCCGCTGGGGATACCGTCGAAGAGCCAACGCCGGTCAGAACCGGGACATCTGGATCGTCGCCGTCTCCGGAGTAGTCGTCTACTTTGGATGGTCGGTCCACTTCAACGATATCCTCCAGGACTATTTTCCGTTCTTCCTGCTGTCGATGGTGGTCATCCTGGTGGACCCGAGGGTTACAGCGCCCGCGCCCGAGGTCGGGGCGCCGGTGCTGCCCACTAGAGAGGTCTTGCGGCAATCATGACATCCCCACAACAGGCATTGGTATCCGTCAACATCGTGACGCGGAATCGCAGGGAAGCGTTGGCGAAAGCCATCCATTCCGTGTGTAATCAGACATATCAACCGATAGAACTCGTGGTGGTGGATAACGACTCCTCGGACGGCAGTGCGGACATGGTGGAAAGCGAATGGCCGCAGGCCAGGGTGATTCGGATTCACCGGAATATCGGCTGTCAACCCGGCCGCAACATCGGCATGAAGAACTGCCGGGGAACCTACATATTCAACCTGGACGACGACGGCTGGCTCGAGCCTAGCACCATCAAGCAAATCGTCGACCGGTTCCGGAAGGACGATGCCGTGGGCCTCATCATGGCGGGGATCGTCGCTCCGGAAGGCTCGTACGCCTCCACGCCGACGAATGTGCCTTATGAACAGAGAGTCATTGGCAACTTCGTCGGCGCCGCGCATGCCGTCCGCGCGTCTGTGCTGGATACAGTCGGGTATTTCCCCGAGTATCCCCGGGGGGCTTCGGAATCGAACCTTGCTCTGCGCATGATCGACGCGGGGTATGAGTTGCTTCATCTTCCAAACGCGATCATGTACCACGAGCTCAGTCAGATAGAGCGTAGCGACAACACACATCGCTATTTCCACGTGTGGCACGATCTGGAAAATGTCTGCCGGCTTTACCCGTTAACGCGAATTCCCTTCACGTGCATTTGGAAAGCAGGTCTCCACGGCTACCGCGCATTGGGCCAGGGCACGTTTCGCGGGTATTGCAGGGGCATTATTCGTTTCATCTACGAATTGCCCATGATCATTCAAGAGCGAAAACCTGTGCGCAGGTGGGCTGTTCAGAAGCAATCGTATCTTGTAAACAGTACTATTACCTCTCTTGAAGATTCCAAGAGCTTTAAGGGATATGGCTTCTGGGAAACAGTCAGGGATCGCCTTCTCAAGCCGAATAGGGCATCTCAAGGCCGGTCTGGATAGCAACAGCTTTGGGTGGCGCGAAAAGACGGCTGTTTTTTGGGGGCAACATACGTCAGTTGGCGCCGTCCCAGGGCTAGAGTGCAGGGTGGAAACAGTGGAAGACATTTGCTCCGAATACAGCGCAGTGGTGCTCTCAATTGTCTGGCCGGGCGACAACAGCGGCGGTTCGCTTGCAATCAGAAGTTCACTAATTCAGTACGCCCGCTGCTTCAAACATGTTTACTTCATAGGCCTCGTGGACCGTCCTCTGCCGCCCAAGGATGGAAACTACCAAAATGTCACCTTCCATCATGTGCCCATCCAGCGCGAAGCCTTATGGCTCCGATTCGGCAAGTCTCTCTTATCCCGTGACCCGGCCTCGATGATCGCCGTCAAGGGGCGGCACGCATTTGGCCGCCTGTGCAAGGTATTCGACGACGCCCTGAATCAGGCCGGCGGCAAGGTTGTAAGCATAATAGAATGCATAACCCCATGCGTTCACTTGCCAGGTCTTAAGAGACGCTACCCTGAGATTAAATGGATCTATCGGAACAGCGATATTTTGCATCGAGCGTTTTCGCCTTTTGCGTCACAGGGGAATCCGGTTGTTCGGCTTGCATGGAAATGGGAAATCGCACGCACCTTTCGTATCGAGCGCTGGGTTGCGGATACGGTTGATTTTTATTGGACTATTACGCCCGACGATGCGGCGGAAACCGAACGGATTTTTGCCCGTACAGTGGATGGGGTATTGGGAATCGACGTAGATACAACGCGCTTTGATGCTGTAGAACCCGGTGATTTGCACACGGTCATCCACCTCGGGACCGCAGACTATCGAAAAGCGCACGGCATCCGGAGCTTCCTTGAATTGGCATGGCCTCGCCTGCGCGCGGCGTATCCGGACGCCCGCTTTCTGCTTGGAGGTCTGGGGACCGAATCTTTCAATAGACCGAACGAGGGGATTTTCGGGCTGGGTTTTATTCAGGACCCTGCAAAGTTTCTCAGCGAGGGGTTTATCTTCCTGAATCCTCAGCGTGCGGGTACCGGTATCAAGGTCAAGAGCTTGAACGCAATGGCGGCGGGAAAGCTCTTGGTAACCTCCGAAAACGGAGCGCTGGGTATCGGAGGCAAAGACGGAGAGCACCTTCTCATACGAGAAACATCTGAAGCTCTCGGCGATGCAATTTTGGATGCCTGGAAGAATCCTGAGATTGCCGCTCGTATTGGAGTCAATGGAAGAAGACATATTGAGACGAGTTTCAGTGCAGAGGGCCTTAGCAAAAGGTTTGACGCTCTGATAGTCCCAATCCTAAAGGAGTTGGATTAGCCATGGAATCCCCGCCCGTGCTGGTTTACCGCTTTGAACATTTCATACACCGTCTCGGCCTGAGAAGATTGGCGGTTTTGATTGCTTGGCTCAATCGATTGGTATTCGCCACTTGGCTTCCGGGATCTGCCAATATCGGACGGAACTTCGTTGTGGGGTATTGGGGATTGGGGATCGTTATTCACTCCGACGCGTCCATAGGCGATAATTGCTGGATTAGCCAGAACGTTACCATCGGGCGCAAGGGCAGCGATAAGCGAGTCCCCGTTATCGGCAATAACGTCTATATCGGCGCGGGTGCGGTCATCGTGGGAGAAATCGAAATTGGCGACAATTCAATCATCGGAGCGAACAGTTTCCTGAATATCAGCGTGCCCCCCGGTTCACTCGTAGCGGGTGTCCCTGCCAAGATCATTCGAAGCATAAACAACGAGCCACGAGAAGAACTGAAACGCGCAAGGAATGATTGAGTGCGCTGCGAAGCTTGGCAGGCAAATCCGAGAAGAGCATGTCCATAATTAGAGCATATAGCACGATAAGACATCTGAAAGCTGCCCAGATCAAAGGGCAGCTTCGGCATCGCTTGTTCCCCTACGGCGAGCGACCCGAACGGGTCCGGCAAATGCCCCTCCCGGATATGCCCGAGTGTTGCTGGGACCGCTACGCGACGTTTCCCGCGCCCGGCGCGCAAGGGAACGAGGCAAAGGCCATTGAGGAAGGTCGCTTCACGTTTCTGAATCGAGAGGAAACGCTGGGGTGGCCTCCGGCGGATTGGGATGTACCGGGCCTGCCGAAGTTGTGGCAATACAACCTGCATTATTCTGAGTGGCTGTGGGCGCTGGGGTATCCGGCGGCGCGCACGGCGATACTGGATTGGATAGAACGACATCCCCTGGAAAAGAGCCGCGTCGGCTGGGAACCGTATCCGACTTCGTTGCGGATCATGAACTGGTGCGGGGTGTGCTTTGCCAAGTTTCGCGGACGTTCGCGCGAGGACCACGACTTCAAGCGTGCGCTGTGGGGCAGCGTCTATTTGCAGGCCGAGTGGCTTAGCCGCAACCTCGAAACGCATCTGCTGGGAAACCACCTGCTCGAGAACGGGGCGGCGCTGGCGTTTGTGGGCAGTTGTTTCGGACAGCAGGCATGGCTTTCGAAGGGCATGGAAATCCTGCGGGAACAGCTTCCGGAGCAGATCCTGTCCGATGGGATGCATTTTGAACGCTCGCCGATGTACCACTCGCGCGTGACGTATCTCCTGACGCTGCTCTCGAACACGAAGCACGAAGCGTTGAAGCAGATAGTCGACGACCCGCTGGTCCGCGCGCGCGAGGCGCTCGCGCGGCTGTGCCATCCCGATGGAGAGATCGCGTTGTTCAACGACAGCGCTTTCCGCATCTACAATCCTCCGCGCGATCTGCTGGGGAATGCGTCTAAGCAGGCGCTCGGCGCTTGGGCGCTTCCGGATGCGGGTTACTACGGTTGGCGCGGCGCGGACGGTTCGTATTTGATCTGCGATGCGGGCCCCATCGGTCCGGACTATCTTCCGGGGCACGCGCACGGCGATATGTTTTCATTCGAGCTCTCCCTTAAGGGCCACCGCGTGATCGTCGACAGCGGCGTGTACGATTACGTCCCGGGCGAGATGCGGAGCTACTGCCGCTCGACGCGCGCGCACAACACCGTCGAGATCGACGGGCAGGATCAATGCGAATTCTGGGGCGCGTTTCGCGTGGCGCGCCGGGGCTACCCGTGCAACGTGCAGTGGGGACCGGCGCCGGACGGTTTTCGTCTGGGCGCGGAACACGACGGTTATCGCCGCCTGCCGGGAAAGCCGATTCACCACCGGACGTTTTTGTGGGACGGATCGGGCTGCCTCGAGATTACGGACCGGATCCAGGCGAACCGAGTCATTACGGCCGTTTCCAGATTGCATTTGGATCCGGCCTGCCGTATAACGTCGATGGATAAGGGCGAAGTCCGGGTTGAATACCCCGAGGGCAAGTTCCGGATATCGATCGGAGCGTCGGGGACTTTTCGGCAGGAGGAATCGCTTTACTGTCCTGAATTTGGGCGGAAAGAGCCGAACGTGGCGGTGGCCGTCACACTCAAGGGGAAGGAAATCGAAACGAAGCTCAGCGTCGTTTCGTCCTAGAGCATCATGCGGATTCTCTTTTTCTCACATTATTTCCCGCCGGAAGGCAATGCGCCCGCGTCTCGCACGTACGAGAATTGCCGGCGCTGGGTTAATGCCGGTCACGAAGTGACAGTCATCACCTGCGCGCCGAACTGCCCGGACGGCGTGGTGTACGACGGCTACAAGAACAAGCTCTATTCGCGCGAAACCGTGGACGGAATTGACGTGCGACGCGTGTGGACGTACATTGCAGCCAACGAGGGCACCGTCCGGCGAATCATGAATTACGTCTCCTATATGGTTAGTGCGTTTGTCTTCTCCTTCCGGGTGAAACGGCCTGACATCGTGATCGCGACCTCGCCGCAGTTCTTCTGCGGCTGGGCGGGCGTATTGTCCCGCTTCTTTCGGCGGACGCCGTTTATCCTCGAGATCCGCGATCTTTGGCCGGAATCGATCATCGCGGTGGGCGCTATGCGCGAGAGCCGTCTTGTACGGGTGCTCGAATACCTCGAGCGGATCATGTACGACTCGGCTCAACGGATCGTCACGGTCGGCGATGGATACAAGCGGCGCCTGATGGAAAAGGGCGTGGCCGAGCAGCGGATATCCGTGGTTATGAACGGCGTCAACCGCGAACTCTTCACGCCACGCGAACCCGACGAAGCACTGAAACAACAGTACAACCTTGCGGGCAAGTTCGTATGCAGCTATTCGGGCACGATCGGTATGGCCTGTGGGCTGGAGATCGTCCTTGATGCAGCGCAGAAGCTCAAAGAACGTGGCGTCGGCGATATTGCCTTCCTGCTGGTGGGCGATGGAGCATCCCGAAAGGATCTGGAGGCGCAAGCGCGCGAACGGGAGATCGACGCGGTGATCTTCACCGGTCGCCAACCGAAGGAAATGATGCCCGAGTTCCTGGCGATCACGGACGTGTGCCTGGTTCACTTGCGCAAGACGGATCTATTTACGACGGTCATGCCGTCCAAGATCTTCGAGGCGGCGGGAATGGCCAAACCGATCGTCAACGGCGTGGGCGGATTTGCGGCGGACTTTATCGAGAAGGCAGGTGCGGGCGTCAACATCGAGCCGGAAAACAGCGACGAATTGATAGTCGCCCTGCTTCAGTTGCGGGAGCAGTCAGAGCTTCGGGAAGCATACGGCCACGCCGGTCGTGAGTACGTGCTCGCCCATTACGACCGGGACACGCTGGCCGACGACTACCTGAAAATCATCGACACCGTGGCCATGGATAAGGACGGCCGGAAATGAAAATCATTTGTGTGGCGGGGGCGCGACCGAATTTTATGAAAATTGCGCCGCTGATGAGCGCGTTCAAGGCCGAGCCGAGCATCGAGCCCATGCTGGTTCACACGGGGCAGCATTACGACGAGAAGATGAGCGATCTCTTCTTCCGGCAACTCGAGATCCCTGAGCCCGACATTAACCTCGGTTGCGGCGGGGGCAGCCACGCGCAACAAACCGCCGCAGTGATGACCGCTTTCGAGCCGGTAGTTCTGGAGCAGCGTCCCGATGCGGTGCTGGTCGTGGGCGACGTGAATTCCACCATCGCCTGCGGCATGGTGGCCGTTAAGCTGGGCGTGAAGTTGATTCACGTCGAAGCCGGCCTCCGAAGCAACGACCGCACCATGCCCGAAGAGATCAACCGCATCCTCACCGATTCCATTAGCGACATGCTGTTCTGCACCGAGAAGTCGGGCGTTGAGAATCTGCTCCGCGAAGGGGTGCCTCAAGAGAAGATACACCTGGTCGGCAATGTCATGATCGACACGCTGGTCAAGAACCGCGCCAAGGCGGAGGCCGCGACTATCCTTGAAGATTTGCGGCTCACGCCGCAGGGCTACGCGGTGGTGACGCTGCATCGTCCCGCGAATGTGGACGATCCGGAGGCGCTGACGGGGTTGGTGGATGTACTCGACGCGGTGCAGTCGGACATGCCGGTCATCTTCCCCATTCATCCGCGCACGCGCAACCACCTTGCGGCGGCGGGACTTGATGCGCGCGTGGCCGGCATGGCCAACCTGCGCCTGATGGACCCTATCGGTTACCTCGAGTTCCTCAAGCTCACGGCCAATGCGGGAATCGTGCTGACCGATTCCGGCGGCATCCAGGAAGAGACGACCATTCTGAAGGTGCCCTGCCTCACCCTGCGCGACAACACCGAGCGCCCCATCACCTGCGAAGTAGGCACCAACCGTCTCGTGGGAACCGAACCCGCGGGAATCATTTCGGCCTATCGCGAGGCGATGAACGGCTCCGCCAAGACTGAGGGAACCACCCCGCCACTCTGGGACGGCCACGCCGCCGAACGCATTGCGCGGATCATTGCAACTTCGGCGTGATGAGCGCGATCGCTTCAAGCCAACCGTAGTAAATGCAAGTTTGTCACCCCCCAACAAGGTACTTCCATTCGTAAAGCCGTTATGGCTATAATGCGTCATTGTAGTACAGGCCAAATGGGTGACTACATGATGCTATTGCCACAGAGCACCGTTCACTCTTCATGCGCAACGCTGCGCGCCTGCCTGGCGGGGCGGCTTTGCCTTCCGAGCAAGGGTTTTTGGTCTGAAATCTCTCCGAACGCGACATCAATCGCGCACTTCTTTGGGTACTTTCTGGACGATTCCGCAGGTGCCGGTGATGCAGGAAGGGTTAAACGGCGCGAGAAGTTCAATTATTTGCAACTCTTGTCATTTCAATGCGTTAGGTGTGGTCTTCGATGCCAAAAATGGGCCGTTTGATGCTTCGAATGGTTCATTTGAGGCTTCAAACGAGGCGTTTCACGCTTGAAATGCGATGTTTGAAGCATCAAACGAGGCATTTGAAGCATCGAATGGGGCATTTGAAGGATGGAACGCGGCATTTGAAAGTGGTTTGAGCCGGTTGAAGCGGGGACTGGGGCATTTGCAGCTTCGAGCGTGTCATTTGAAGCATTGAATGGGGCGTTTGAAGCTTGGAATGAGGCGTTGTGTGTACCTCTATGGGCGGGCAGGCTCGACACGGGTCTGCTCAAAGGGCGATTGAATAGGGAGGTAATACCGATGGCACGTTTTCCCTCGCGAGAAGCTGAAATCAAGGCGTTGGCGCAGAACATCATCACGGGGTTGACGGATAACGCGGCGATGTTTCCCGCGCCGCCGGTTACGCCGGTTGCGCTCCAGGCGGTGTTGGATTCGTTTGTGACCTTGTGCGATCAGGCGGTGGCGGCGCAGGCCGCGGCGGAACAGGTCACGGCGACGAAGGTGGCCGGGCTGGTCGAGCTGACGGATGCGATGAAGGCGGTATTGCGTTACGCCGAGGACAAGGTCGCCCACGACGACGCGAAGTTGTCCGTGCTGGGCTGGGGCAGCAAGGCCGTTGCTACGTCGCTCCAAACTCCGGGCCAGGCGCGTTCGCTGGAGATCCCGCGCCAGGGTGAAGGCTGGGTCTTCCTGGACTGGAAGTCGCCGGCCGACGGTGGCGCGGTGGCGTCGTACAAGGTTGAACGGCGCGAACGGCCCGCGGGCAGTTGGGCGATCGTATCGATGGCGCTCGATTCGGAAACGACTGTCACCAACCAGGAACGCGGCAAGGATTGGGAGTACCGGGTTATTGCCGTGAACAAGGCCGGCGAGGGCACGCCCAGTAACACGGCTGCGGCGGTGGTATGAAGAGGGAAGTTAGAAGTGAGAAGTGAGAAGTTGGAATAGGGAAATGGGAAGGGGGAAGTCAAAAGTCAGAAGGGGAAAGTGGAAGAGATGTGGGCGAGGTTTGTGACCTCTTTACTTCGCACTTCAAACTTCACCCTTCTTACTTCCAAGGGGGATGGGTGAAGAAGGATTTGTGTGAGAGGACGTTCAGGTTCGCGGGGCGCGTTGTGCGGCTTTGTCAGACCTTGGACGAGCGGCCGGGGGTGGCGCGGATTCTTGGGCGGCAGTTGTTGCGTGCGGGGACGTCGATCGGTGCAAACGTCGAGGAAGGGCAAGCGGGGCAGAGCCGGGCGGACTTTGTGTCCAAGTACAGCATTGCCTCCAAGGAGGCGCGCGAAACCCATTACTGGCTGCGCCTGCTGGCGTCGACCGAACTCGTGCCCGAGGCAAGTCTTCAAGACCTGCTCGACGAAAGCAACCAATTGATCGCCATCCTCACCACAATCATCAAGAACACCAAGGAAAACGCCAAATGACACCGACTTTCCATTGTCTTTTCCTCCCTTCCCCCTTCTCCCTTCTTACTTCACTCTTCTCACTTCTCACCAGGAGATAAACCATGGTTATTACTCCGCTGAACATTGTGCAGTCAGGGCCAGGCGTTGATCTGTCGAACCAACCTGAGGGAGCTTCGCTCCGGATGTCGGACCCGGTTCAGGATTTTGAATATGCGCGGAATGCGGCGACGTTCACGTATGACCTTACTGGGGTGGAGCATGTCCGGCTGCGGTTTGAGGCACTGGAGTTTGGGGATGAGCCACATGCGCCGCCGGCGGGGCCGTTCGGGGATGATGTGAATTTCGACGGGGTAGCGATCAGCTTGGATGGGGTGAGTTGGTACGAGATTCAGGGGCTGCGCGGGTTGCGGTCGGATAGGTATACGGCGTTTGATTTGGATTTGGATGTGTTGGTGGTGGCGGCGGGGCTTGCGTATAACGGAGCGTTTCGAATTCGATTTTGTCAGTACGATGACAACCCGGCGCCGATGGATGGGGTTTCGATCAAGGGCATTGAACTGGTGGGGGATGGGTTTCCGCCGATTCTGCATTTGACGCTGGATGATAATGCGGCCTCGCCTGTGGTGGTGGATTCGGCGGCGGGGCATCATGACCAAGCGTTTGTGGATCCGGGCGGGGATCCGAATACGTCGGCGCATTCGGTGCCGGGGCGCGTGGGCACGGCGCTGGCGTTTGACGGGGTGGATGATCAGATCTCTATAAGCACGACGTTGGATGCGGTGCTGGCGGCGGGGCATGACTTCTCAATTGCGTTCTGGTGGACGCGTGAGGCGGGCAACACTCAGAGCTACATGTTCATCTTCCAGAAACCGGCGGCCAATGGTTCGCTGTCGGCGGTCAACGGCTTCAGTGCCGGGAGCGGAACACCGTACACGCTTTTCTATGTCTACCGTTCGACGTCGCCGCAGGACCGAACGTGGTTTCAGCACACCCCTGCGGGGTACGGGTGGAACCACTACGTTCTCCAGCGGCGAGGAAATACGTTCGAATTGTGGGCGAATGGCGCGTTGGTGTTGGCGGACTCAACTGCGGGACATGACCGGGATTTCTCCGGCACGGCGGGCTTCGTGTTGGGCGGAACGGGGGTG
>JAVEWL010000783.1:0-2957 GCA_034004565.1 FCB group bacterium
TCAACAGCAACACGCGCACGTTCGTAACGGGCGCGGCGGTGTCCTATTTCCCCTCGCGCAACTACAAGATCGCGCGGGGCCGGGCCTTCTCCGAAGACGAGGCCGAGAAAAACGGCCGCGTGGCCGTGCTCGGGCCCGCCACCGCCGAAAAGCTCTTCGGCGAGGAAAGCGGCATCGGCGAGGTCATTAAGATCAACGGGATCAACTTCCGCGTGGTGGGCGTGCTCGAGGCCAAGGGCGACCAGGGTTTTTTCAACTTCGACGACCAGGCGCTCGTGCCCTATACGACGGCCATGTCGCAGTTGTTCGGCCTGAAGAGCCTGCGCGAAATCGACATTCAAACCCAGGACGACGCGGACGTCGAGCAGGTGCAGGCGGCCGCGCGAAAACTCCTGCGCAAGCAGCACCGCATTCTGCCGGAAGCCCCCGACGACTTCGAAATCCGCAGCCAGGCCGAAGCGCTCGAGGCCGTCGGCACCGCGGGCACCGTGTTTACCGTGTTGCTGGGCAGTATCGCGGGGATCTCGCTGCTCGTCGGCGGGATCGGCATCATGAACATCATGCTCGTGACCGTCACCGAGCGCACGCGCGAGATCGGCGTCCGCAAGGCCATCGGCGCGCAGGACCGCGACATCCTCGGGCAGTTCCTCATCGAGTCCGTGCTGCTGAGCGGCATCGGCGGCGTGCTGGGCATCGCGGCGGGCATGGCGATGCTGAAAATGGTGAGCGTTGTCGCCACGCAGACCACCGAAATGGGCACGTTCAACATCAGTGTCGAATGGATGAGCGTGCTGATCTCGTTCGGGTTCGCGGTGTCCGTCGGTATTTTCTTCGGCTATTACCCCGCACGCCGCGCCGCCGCCCTCGACCCCATCGACGCCCTGCGCTACGAGTAGGACCTGCGCCTAATGTAACCCCGAATTCCCATTCGGGGGCTTCTGCTCTTTCTTTGTAGTGCTCTGCTTTTACCCAAAGACCCCGAATGGGAATTCGGGGTTACATACCACCTTCCTTTGAGAGGTATTTCCCCTGCCGATCCTGCTATCCTGCTGCCGAATAATCAGTGTGGGAGGTTTGAATGAACGGGCATGGATTACCAGGGGAAGAGCGGGACCTCGCGCGGCGCGCGACGATCGTCGGACGCCTGGTGTTGTACGGTATTACGGTGCTGGCGTTTTTCTTCGCGGCGGCGGCGACTTTGTCGGCGCTTTATCTGCTGACGCCTCTATCCGACAACGAAACTTTTCTCTTGTGGTACCGCGTTGCGCTGGCCGGGACGTGGCTGTCGTTCCTGTTCGACTTCTTCATGCTGTTCGTCGTGTGCCGCTTCATGGTGCCGCCGCGCGATTACGCCTTCAAACCTCTCGCCGGCGCGCGCGTGCATGTTGCCCTGACCGCCTGGAACGACGAAGACTGCATCGGCGACGCGGTTCGTGAATTCAAGGCGCGACCCGAAGCGCACAAGGTCATCGTGGTGGAGAACAACTCGACCGACCGCACGCGCGAAATCGCCGAGGCCGCCGGCGCCGATGCGGTGATCACCGAGACCGTGCCCGGTTACGGGTCCTGCTGCATGCGCGCGCTCGCCGAGGCCGCCGAAGGCGCCGACGTCATCATCCTCTGCGAAGGCGACATGACCTTCAGCGCCGGCGATATCCCCAAGCTGCTCGCGTATCTCGAGAACTGCGACCTCGTCCTCGGCACCCGCGCCACGCAAGAGCTCCGCGAATCCAGGACCCAGATGGACTGGCTCATCAACCCCGCCAACCAGGTCGTCGCGAAGCTCATCCAGGCCCGCTTCTGGGGCACGCGCCTTACGGACGTCGGCTGCACCTACCGCGCCATGCGCGTCCCGTCGTACCTGCGCATCAAGGACCGCCTGTACGTGCAAGGCAACCACTTTTCGCCGCACATGTACATGGAAGCCCTGAAACGCCGTAAGCGCGTCATCGAGATCCCCGTGGTCTTCCGCCACCGCGAAGGCGTCTCCAAAGGCGTAGGCTCGGACAAATGGAAAGCGGCCAAGGTGGCGCTGCGGATGCTGGGATTGCTTTACAGGGCATGATTCTGAATTGTGAATGCTGAATTCTGAATGAAGAGGACGTGAGTTGGCGCTGGCCAGGAAAGGCTCGACTGGTCACTCGCGCGGCTTGTCTGCCTACCCACATGAGAGAGTGGCTCAATCGTGCGTTTTCGACTGAGGTTCCCTGAGGCAAAGGTAGCGTGTGTTGGCGCCGTCGTATTCATAGTATGCCAAGCGCCCCGGAATACAGGAGATAACGGCATGGTGCGTCCACCCGACTATCTCCGAAAGGCCCTCCTCCAGCGCTACCACACGGCCTTCGGGCGAGCGACTGTCCCAAACGACGCAGTCTTCCGGAGCCCCATGCTTACGCAAGAAATCGAGAATGTACTCAAATTGCCTTGGTCCCTTGACGGGAACAATTCGGCAATAGCGAAGGTCCAGAGGAATAGAGCACAGGAAACTGTCGGCGAACTTTCGGCGGCCTTTCTCGGAGCTCAGGAGCAGGTTGGCGCGTTGTTGTCGCGACTTGTCCACGAAGGATTGCACGAATGCCTCTATATGTTCGAGACCATTCACGTCGCACCCTGCCCTAAAAAAGAAATGGCGTCCCCAAGGGGATTTGAACCCCTGTCGCCGCCGTGAAAGGGCGGTGTCCTAGGCCAGCCTAGACGATGGGGACGCTGAAGGAAGCTCGCGGATTGTACGGATTTATTGGGCCAATGTCAATTCGACGTTGCAGCCCGCCCTTGCCGTCACGGACGCCCTATCTTCTCGTCGGCGCTTTCCGTCAGCGTGATGGGGCCGGTGTCCGCGCCCCTGCGAACCTCCACGGGATTTCCCTCGAAGGGGAAGACACCTTCTATGGCTCCATCAGTTACGTATTACTGTCCCTCGGGCAAGAACTAAAGCCGGAAAGATCCATCGGCCTGCG
>JAVEWL010000070.1:0-13651 GCA_034004565.1 FCB group bacterium
CTCAAGCGCATCGATGAACGTCCAGTCCGCGTTCAAGGGCCCCGGGTCGCCATCGTCGAGGACCCGCAGAAATCCGGTCTTGAATTCGGCGGCAAGATCACCGGTGCCCGGTTCGGTGAGATAGCGATCTTCGAAAGACCAACCCGAATAGAAATACGACACCGAATCGAGCAGGCACGGATTAATGCTGCCGCCCGAGCGCTGCCCCCCCGCATCGGGCCGGCTCCAACGTCCGCGCTCGAATTCCGCATCGCCGTTGGGGTCGGAAGGACACACCAGCAGACGCGCGTCATTCAGGTACTCGGGATACACGCTCTTTCCCGAGACCATGAGGACGCGCATGTTTTTCTGGTCGCAGTCGTCGCCGAGGAATGACTGAACCGGGGGGAAGTCGCCCTTGGATTCATTGGTGTACATGGCGAACACGAGGCCGAGTTGGCGGAGGTTGTTTGCACAAGAGGCGCGGCGCGCGGATTCCTGGGCGCGCGACAGCGCGGGGAGAAGCATCGCCGCCAATATGCTGATGATGGCGATGACCACGAGCAATTCGATAAGGGTGAACCCGTCGCGCATCCGAAGGTTTTTCACTGGATATCCTCCGCCCCCATGCGCTTATGGTACCACAGACATCCTGGAATCCACCACGGTTTGCGCAACCGGCCCTGACGCGCCGTGAACGAAAATATTCTGGGACTCATTGGTTAATCCGGTATTTCCGGGACCGAAGGAAAGGGACTGGTCCTGTTTTAATCGGCGTATGAGCGGGACGGGGTGGGTGAGTCCGCAAGCGACGGGGGAGACGTGGAAGGGCGCAGAAAACCAAAACAGGGAGATTCCTTGCCAAAGCGATGAGCGCTCCGTCGGATTGAGGGACTCATCAAGAGTGGAACAGTTCCGTTCGTGCGTTGCCGGAAATAATGGATGAGGCAAGGGGGTGCCGCAAACTGGAGATACCAGCGAATGCGGGAATCACGTCTTGACGGGCGACTCTTTCTTTCGCGCCTCGGCTTCGCATGCGGCCACGGAAGGACAGGCCTTGTTGTGGGGGCAGCCCGAGCAGCCCGTATGACAACCGGTCGTTTTTCCCTGGAGCATCCGGAGCCAGTGATGCGCGAGGTACAGCGCACTGACGCTTACGATCACGGCCACTATCGCGGTCTGCATATCCATATTACGTACCCCAACCCAGCCAGGACGTCGCCTGGTAGGTCACGAAGGCGGCGGCATAGGCCAGGACGGTCATGTAGGCGAAGGTGAAAGCGGGCCAGCGCCAGGTGCGGGTCTCGCGGCGCAGCATGACGAGCGTGGCGCCGCACTGGCAGCACAGGGCGAAAAAGACCATGATGGAAAGGGCCACGGGGATGCTGAAGAGGACTCCGCCACCTGCCCGCTCCGCGCCTTGCAGGGCGCCCTTAAGTGTGTCGGATTTTTCGTCAACGTCGCTGCCGATGTTGAAGACGGTGCCCATGGTGGCGACGATAATCTCGCGCGCGGGGAACGACGCGATGACCGACATACCGATGCGCCAATCCCAACCCAGCGGCGTGACCACCGGTTCGATCACCTGGCCCATGCGGCCAAAGTAGCTGTTGCGCAAATGCGCGCCCGCCTCTTCGCCGTCGAGTTCGGCCAACGCGGCCGCGCGCCGCGGTCCTTCCGGCAGCGTCCGCTCGACCTGGGCGCGCTGGGTATCAAAGGTCGCGGTCAACTCAGAGGAATGGGGGAAGTATGCCAACGCCCAGACCACGATGGTGATCGCGAAGATCACTGTTCCTGCCCGGCGAAGGAATTCCCAACCCTGGACGAACACGCGACGAAGGACCGTCTGGGCCTGAGGCCACTTGTACGACGGCAGCTCGAGGATAAACGGGGGTGTTTCGCCGCGCAGCAGGGTCCGCTTCAGCAGCAGCGCCATGGGTATCGCCACAACCATTCCCAGCGCATACATGCAGAACAGGGTGATGCCCTGCAGGCCGAGGGTGCCGCCCATGATGGTGCGGGCCGGGATAAACGCGGCGATCATGATGGTGTACACGGGCAATCGCGCCGCGCAGCTCATCAAGGGCGCAACCAGCATCGTCGTGAAACGGTCGCGCCGGTTCGCGATGGTGCGCGTGGCCATGATGCCGGGGATGGCGCAGGCGAAACTCGAGAGCAGGGGAATGAACGACTGGCCGGACAGCCCCACGCGGCTCAGGATGCGGTCCATGAGAAACGCGGCGCGGGCCATGTAGCCGCAGTCTTCCAGTAGGGCAATGAAAAGGGTCAAGATCAGGATCTGCGGCACGAACACGAGCACGCTGCCCACGCCGGCTATCATCCCGTCGACCACGAGACTGCGCAGGATCCCCTCGGGCATCCGGCTGCCCACGGCGCCGCCCAACGCCGAAAAGCCCTGGTCGATGATGTCCATGAACGGCGCGGCCCAAGTGTAGATGGCCTGGAATACGACCATCATCAGCAGGGCGAAAATCGCGATGCCGAAAATCTTGTGGGTGAGCACGCGGTCGAGCCGATCCGAGAAGGTGACGACGGGCACCGCAGGCTTCTGAACGCTCGAGGACACCACGTTGCGAATCCACGCGTAGCGGCTGCGCACCTCGACCGAGGCCGGGCTGCCCGTTGTTACGGCTTCCTGGCGGCGTTGGGCCAACGGACGGGATAAATCCCCGTTCAGGCGTCCGAGCAGGCGCTGCTCGGCATAGCCGCCCTGGTCGACCAGCACGCGGAAGGCCTCCGCGCGCGGCACCGTGCGTCCGATTTGGGCGTGCAAGGCGGACAGGTCGCCGGCGAGGCCGTCGACGGCGGCGTGGAACACAGCCGGATACTCCGGGCCGTTGCGCCGGGCACTTTCACCGCGGTTCGCGGCCTCGAGCAACACCTTCTTGAGTTCGTCAATGCCCACGCGCTTGTGGGCGCAGATGGGTACGACCGGCGCGCCGAGTTCGTGTGAGAGGCGCTCGACGTCGATAGTAAACCCGCGCTTGCGCGCAATATCCATCATGTTGAGCGCCACCACTACCGGCTTCTCGAGGTCCTGCAACTGAGAAACGAGGTAGAGATTGCGTTCGAGGTTGGTCGCGTCCACCACGGCCAGCACGGCGTCGATGGGCTTTTCGCCCTCGACGTGCCCGAGAAGAACGTCCGTCACGATCATCTCGTCGGGCGAACGGGCGGCAAGGCTGTAGGTGCCGGGAAGGTCGATGAGATTGGCCGAGCAGTTGGCAAGGTGCATGCGTCCCGAAATGCGCTCGACCGTCACCCCCGGGTAATTCCCCGTCATCTGCGACAGTCCGGTCAGCGCATTAAACAGCGTGGTTTTGCCGACGTTTGGATTCCCTACGACCGCAAAAGTGGCGCCCATTTTATCCCTGCAACTCCACGAGGCTGGCTTCCGCCTTACGAATGGACAGGTGATACCCCTGCACGACCAGTTCCAACGGGTCGCCCATGGGTGCCCTGCGCACCATCTTGACCTCAGCCCCCTCGATTACGCCCATTTCCAACAACCGTTGCTGCACGGCGCCTTCGCCGTGTAGCGTTACCACAATCCCGGACTCGCCGGGTTTGAGTTTATCTAGCGTCCTCATACCTTCCGCGTCGCGCGCGTGCGCCGTTACCCACCCTGCCCCCTGGGCGGATTCTTATTCTTCGACGGTCGCGTCTTCCTTGTAAGCGCATGCCTTGCTGACGTCCAGGCAGTCCGCTTCGGATTCGCACATGGGGCAGTGCTCGACCGATTCACAGCCGTCGCGGAAACAGGACATGGCCTGCTGCACTTCGTTTGCCCGGCGCGGGTTGCTCAGCATGTAACGCATGAGCCACACCATCCGGCGTCCCGTCTCCAGGCTGACCAGATGTTCCATTTTGCAGGCGTCGGCCATTGCCACCTGCGGGGATACCCCCAGAATCTCCTCGAAAAACTTCGAGAGGATCTTGAAGTTGTTTTCAACCAGGTAAGCAATCCGTTCGCCCTCCTCGGTTAACAAGAGGAAACGATTCGGATCTTCGGCAACCCAGTTGCGTTTCTTCAGCGTCGACAATGACATCGATGCCGCACCGCGCGATACTTCGAGCAGATCGGCCACATCCGTCACGCGCGCGTAGCCGTACTTCTGCCGCAGGGTATCGATGGCCATGAGGTAATGCGCCGCCGAATGGGTGACATCGTTGCGCTCAAATTCGCGCCACTGGCTGTTATCATTAAGCACCCTGGCCATGACAACCTCCCTGGTGTTAGGTATGCTGATATGTTGTGAAGGCATTATAACAGTTCTCCGCGATGATTCCAACTGCCCAGGGTTATGCTCTTTCTCATCCGTTTCCCCAACGGACGGAAAATACAGAACTCCCCTAAAATGCGTGTGTTGCGTGGTGCGGGCACCCGCATCTGAAGCTGCGGAAACCCAAGACGGAGGTGGATCTCGGTGATGCTGAGCCCTACCCTGATGCCGCCAACTCCCGTGCAGGACCCTCCCGGTTAAGGTATGCTAGAATCAGTCAGCCCAGGATTGCCTGCTTAAGGTATTATAGACGGTATGGCTAATAAACTCAACAATTGTTTTGCATACCTCCTTTACAATCACTTCATTCGCCGTAATTTGCCCAAATCTATGACAAGGTTGTCATCCGTCTATTATAGACGAAATCCCCTCCAAACTCAACAGTTGATTGTTGTGCTGTCTTTGTCGTTTCCCTTGCCCTTCGACGGTTCATCCTTGAGACAAGGTTGTCAGCATAGAGCGTAATGGGTCAAATGGACAAAAGCGATCATTTCGTAGACTCCTACAGCCTTATCGAGGCGCCATCTGAACTTCGGAAGCGCGCGGAGAAGGACGGATATCTCTATATCGCCCAGTTGCTTGAGCGAGGAAAGGTGCTCGAGGTGCGCCGGCAAGTGCTCGCCGTGTGCGCCGCGCACGGTCTCCTCTCCGAAGAGGCCCCGGCCGAAGCGGGGGTCCGGCGTGCGCAAGTGACGTTGCGGGAGAGCCCCGATCCGCGGTGGGTGGCCCTGTATCGCGACATCCTGTGTTTGAGCGAGTTCCACAGGCTGGCCCTGGATGCGGCCCTCTGGGCTGTGTTCAGCGCCCTGTTCGACGAGCCGCCGCTGCCCCACAGCCGGAACATTTGCCGGGTGGTCTTTCCCGATACGGCCGCTTACACCACACCGCCGCACCAGGACCACGTCTATATCGGCGGCACTGCGGACACATGGACGGCCTGGATCCCGTTGGGCGACTGTCCGCGCGAGCTGGGCGGCCTGGCGCTCGTGCCGGGGTCTCGGCACTGGGGCCTGCTCGATACGAAGCCGGGCCTGGGGGCGGGCGGCCGACAGGTGGATGTGCCCGCCGATGCCGCGTGGGCTTATTCCCCCATGGCCTGCGGCGATGTGCTGTTGTTTCACAGCCACACGGTGCATCAGGCGCTCGACAACCTGAGTAAGGACAGCCTCAGGGTTTCGGTGGACTACCGCTACCAACCGCGCGGCGAGCCCCTTCGCAAGGACTCGATGGAGCCGCACATGTCGGGCTTCGGATGGACGTGGGAAGATATTTACGCGGACTGGCCGGAAGACGAGCCGCTGAAGTACTACTGGCGCGACTGGAATCTTAGCTTCGTGGAGCGGTAGGATGGCGGTGGAGGTTACCACAGCACACCATGATCATTATTGGAACTGACGACGGTCTTTTTGCCTGGCGGCCGGAAGAAGCGACGCTGATGCGGCTGGGAACGGACTGCGGCCGGGTCACGAGCGTAGCCGTTACGGGCACGGGGCGGTTTTTCGCGGTCTGCGGCAACGCGCGCGTCATCGCCGGCGACGTGAACTCCGCCGAGGTCGCCGAACTAAACGACGGGTTGGAAGGCGTCGCCCGCTGCGTCGCCACCCAAGGCGACGGCGTATATGTGGGCACGGTCCCGGCCGCGGTATATCGCTACGATACGGCCTTCAAGCGCTGGGAATCGCTGGGGGACCTTCGCGGCATGCCGTTCGCGGCGAACTGGACGTCGCACACGGGCGATCCCGTGGTGCGAACCCTGGCTCCACATCCGAACATTCCGGGCGCGCTTTATGCCGACATCCACGTGGGTGGCATCGTGCGCACGCTGGACGGCGGGCTGACGTGGGAGTCGATCTCGGCGGGGCTCGATCCGGATGTGCACCAGGTGACCACAACGCCGGCGCGCCCGGATAACGTCTACGCCGCCACGGCCGACGGATTCTACCGCAGCCGCACGGAAGGCGACCGCTGGGACCGGATGAACGAGGGGCTGGAGAATTTGTATTGCCGCGCCGTGACGGTTCACCCAACGTGTCCGGAAGTGATCCTGCTCGGCTGCGCGCCCGTTTCCCCGGCCGAGTGGGATGAACAGAACAAGCGTTTCGCCGTGTTCCGGTCCGACGACTCGGGCAAGACCTGGCGCCGCGTGATCCACGGTCTGCCCGCCGAGATGCCCGCGGAAGTGGACAGTTTCTTCATTGCTTTCTCGGTGCACTTCCCCGATCGCGCCTTCTGCGCCCGCCGCGACGGAATCCTCTACCAGAGCCTCGATATGGGCATGACCTGGGACGAAGTGGCCAACGGCTTGCCGCGTATCAACGCCCTCGCAGCGATGTAACGCCGGCCTAATGTAGCTCCCATCTCCGAATGGGAGTCTCCATCCAATCCAAGAGCTCCCCTTGGAAAGGGGAGTTACGTGAAGACCGGCCTGGAGGTCAGCGTTACATAAAGCCCCGAATGGGAATTCGGTGTTGCATTCATCCCAAGAGCGGCAGTATCTCGAATTCCCTGCCCAATATTGGCGCGCTGTCGACCTGCAACCATTTCTCCAGCACGGTCGCGTACACACTCCTGAAGTCGACGGTGTGCTTCAGGTCGCCGCGATCAAGGTCGGACAGGCTGGGCGTTTGACCGTGCAAGCCCGCCTGTACGCCGCGGCCTAACAGAATCATCGGCGCCGCCGAACCGTGGTCGGTGCCGCGGCTCGCGTTCTCCTGTACGCGCCGGCCGAACTCGCTGAAGACCATCGTCACCACGCGGTCCGCCGTGCCGTCGCGCTCGAGCGTATCCTGAAACTCCGCCAGGCCCGAGGCCACCCGCTGCAACAGATTGTCGTGCTGGCCGCGCTGGTTGGTGTGCGTGTCAAAACCGCCCGCCGACACGTAATACACCCGCGTCGCCAGTCCGCCGCGAATCAGCGCGGCCACGGTCTTCAATGCCTCCGCGCCGCGCCCGCCGCCTTGGAACCCGGCCCGGTCCGAGGCCTCGCGCACTTCCGCGGAACTCAATATCGCGTTGGACGTCGTGTGCCGCAGGAAATCGAGCGTGGTGTTTGGTGTTTCGACGGGCCGATTGAGCTTTTCGAAGTTGGCGGCGGTATCGCCGGCCTTGCCCGGTTTCCATCCGTAGCGATCCGGCCGGTCGAACGCCACGCCGAAGCCCTTCTCGCCTTCAAAGGCCTGCGGACGTTCGGGACCCACCGCGACCCCGATTTGCGGTCGCGCCGAGCCGTCGCAGGTGTTGTCGAAATACCTGCCGATCCACCCCGTGTGCAGGTATTCGTCCGCGTCGCTGGCGGACTGCCATATCTCCATGCTGCGGAAATGCGAGCGGTCCGGATTCGGATAGCCCACGCCCTGAATAAGCGCGACGCGGCCGTTGTCGTAGAGCCGCATGAGGTCCGCCATACCGCCATTCAGCCCAGCGTACTCGTTCAGCGGCAGCACGCGGTCCTTCTTCAGCGCGAGCGTGGGGCGCGCGCGATAGTACGCGTCGTCGCCGTAGGGTGCGAGCATATTGAGGCCGTCGTTGCCGCCGCCCAATTGCACCACCACCAGTATCTTATCGTTTGCCGGAGGCGCGGCCTCCCGCTGTTGACCTTCCACGGCGCGCACAAGAAACTGCGGCGCCACGCCGATTGCCGAGAAGAGCGCCGCGGTTGACAGGAATTGCCGGCGAGTCACTTTGATTTGCATCACCCATTCCTCCGGATCAGCACAACTGGTATTCGGCGCTGCTCAACAACAGATGCAGTGCCGCAAGCAGGTTCTTGTGGGGGACAGCATCGGGCCGCAACGGCGCGGCGGCATCTTGCGCGCCGAGCGCCTGCAACAGAATCCGCCGCTGCTCCTCGCGCAGGGGGACGGCGAGAAAATGACGTTCCAGCGCAATCGCGCATTCGCCGGCCGTCTCGAAACGCAGGTCCCGCAGCAGCGAATCCGGCGTCCAGGCGCCCGAAACTTCCGCCGCTTCGGACATCATCATCATCGAATCTTCGGACGGCTTCTTGCGCCGGGCGGCCTGCGACGCAAACTCCGCGGGCAGGTTGCAGCGAATCAGCAGGGTGTTGGCGTTGATCCACGCGCGGTTGCCGTCCCAGCCCTTGACGTTCGGCGGGAAGAACAGTCTCTGTCCCAGTTGGTCCGTCGCGCGGGCCATCAGTTTCCACGGAGGGCGCTCGACGCCGAGGTCCGCCGCCAGCCCCACCACGTATCGCGCGGGACTCTTCACCTGGGTTCCCACAGCCTTCGGATCGTAAAATGCTTTCGAGAGAAACAACTGCCGGAGAACGGGTTTCAGTTCGTATTGCGTACGCCGGAACGTATCCGCGAGTCCCTCGACAAGCCCCTGGTCGGGTTCCTCGCGGACAAAGAATCGGCAGAGTTTGCCGCAGATGAATTCCGCCGTGGCCGGTTGCTCGAAGAGGATGTCGAAGATGTCCCAGCCGTCGAAATCGCCGGTGCGGCCCATGAACGTCTTCTCGCCGAAATCGTGGGTCTCCTCGCGGAAGCGAAAACCGTTGTCGTCAAAGCCCCAACCCGTAAAGGCCCGCGCGCTCTCCTTGATGTCGTCTTCTGAGTAGTGGCCCTTGCCGATCGTGAAGAGTTCCATAAGTTCGCGCGCCCAGTTCTCGTTGGGCTGCCTCTTGGTGCTCTGGGCGTTGTCGAGGTAGCGCAACATCGCGGACGACTGCCCGACCGCGATCGCGAGCGACTTGAAGTTGCCCGTAGCCTGTTGGCGGAAGAGGTCGTTCAATGCAAAGTTGTGGTACGACGACTGCACTTTCTGCGCCGACGTGGCGAAATGGCCGTGCCAGAAGAGCGCCATTTTTTCCTGCAGCGGGCAGGGCGTGGTGGCCATGCGCTGAATCCACCAGGCCTGCAGGCTCGTAACGGCCTCACGCTCGCGCTTCCGCAACTCCTGCGACTTCACACGGCGTTCTTCTTCGTCGAGCAGCGCGTATTCCGCCCGGAGCTCTCGCAAGACTTCCGGGAGGGTTAGAAAATCGGGCGTCGCGTACGGCTGAGCCGCCTTTTCCCATTCGACCAGTTCATCGACCGCGGCGACGGGGGAGAGGCTGGCCAGGCGTTGTATGCGGCTTCGAGGCATACCGAAGCCGGCGCGGTTCAGCAGATGGCGTGCGCTGTCGGGGTTCCACTGCGAACCGTCAATCGGATCCAAAAGAGGTGTGTGCATGGCGGGGACCCTTCAAGGACTGCGGGTTTTCACCGGAACGCAGTAAGTATAACCCCATATCGAGCGAAGAGTTCCGTCCGATACGGGCACTGTGCGAATATTCCCGCTGCGATTTTTGTCTGTTGAACTAGGCCAATACTCCAGGGAATATTCAATCGCGAAAAAAAGCACTAATTGGACTTTTGCCCGTCAAAAGGCGCACAATACCCGCGTTCGGGGTATGGGAGGTTTTGAAGGGTCCACTCATTGCCATGCCGCAAAGCAAAGGTAAACCGTTGTCGTTACCAGAGGTGTTTTTTTCAGAGGGTGTCCTATAACCATGACGTCCGGAACGCAGACATTCGCGGCGGGAAACGCGCTCAGCCGCTCGATTGGCAAGAAACAAGTGGTGGCCCTGACAGGCGCCGCGCTGGTGGTATTCATCATCTTTCACCTGGCGGGCAACCTGCTGGTGCTCGGCGGGCGCGATTTGTTCAACGCGTATGCGGAACGCCTGGGTTCGCTGGGGCCGCTGCTGTGGCTGGCGCGCGCGGGACTGGTGTTCCTGTTCGTAACGCACATCGTGGCGACCATCATGCTGACGCTCGAAAACCGGCGTGCGCGCGGCGCACGCTACGAGGTGTTCGCGCCCAAGGGCGGTGACCACTGGGCCACGCGCACGATGATCTACACCGGCCTTCTCGTGTTCGCGTTCCTTTTCCTCCACCTTTACGACTTCACGTTGTCCGACCGCGAGGGGCCCTTGTCCGTCGTCGCGGGGGCGACGGTGGCCGAAAGCCAGGGCTTATACGGCCTCGTCTGGAACCGCTTCCTCAACATTCCGAGGACCATCTTTTACATCTGCGCCGTAACCGCCGTGGGCATGCATCTTTCCCACGGCATCCAGAGCACCTTTCAGACAATCGGCATCTACCACAATCAATACAGCGGCGTAATCGACAAGATCAGCATGGGGATAGGGGTTTTCGTGGCGCTGGGCTTCAGCGCGGTCCCCATTTTCGTCGTGATACGCCATTTCACAGTGGGAGTAGGAAGCTAACGATGGCCTTGGAATCGAATGTGCCGGCGGGTCCCCTGGCGGAAAAGTGGACGCGTCATTGCTTCAACATGAAGCTGGTCAATCCGGCCAACCGCCGCAAGCACACGATCCTCGTCGTGGGCACCGGTCTGGCCGGCGCCTCGCTTGCCGCGAGTCTCGGCGAGCAGGGCTACAACGTCAAGGTGTTCTGCATCCAGGACAGCCCGCGACGCGCCCACAGCATCGCCGCGCAGGGAGGCATCAACGCCGCGAAGAACTACCAGAACGACGGCGACAGCGTGCAGCGCCTCTTCTACGACACCGTTAAGGGCGGCGATTACCGCGCCCGCGAGGCCAATGTGTACCGCCTCGCCGAGTTGAGCGTCCGGATCATCGACCAGTGTGTCGCCCAAGGCGTGCCCTTCGCGCGCGAATACGGCGGCTACCTCGATAACCGCTCCTTCGGCGGCGCGCAGGTGTCGCGCACGTTTTACGCGCGCGGCCAGACGGGACAGCAACTCCTCCTCGGCGCGTATAGCCAACTCATGAAGACGGTGGCGTCCGGAAGCGTCGAGATGTACCCCCGCCGCGAGATGCTCGAACTGGTCGTCGTGGATGGACAGGCCCGGGGCATCGTCTGCCGCAATCTCATCACCGGGAAGTTCGAGCAGTATTCCGGCGATGCGGTGGCCTTGTGCACCGGTGGCTACGGCAACGTTTATTACCTCTCGACCAATGCGAAGAACAGCAACGCGACGGCGATCTGGCGCGCCCACAAGAAGGGCGCGTACTTCGCGAATCCATGCTTCACGCAGATCCATCCGACCTGCATCCCCGTCAAGGGCGAACACCAGTCCAAGCTCACGCTCATGAGCGAGAGCCTTCGCAACGACGGGCGCATCTGGGTACCTGCGAAGCCGGGCGACGCGCGCCCCGCGAACCAGATTCCCGAAGAGGATCGTGATTACTATCTCGAACGCAAGTATCCGGCGTTTGGCAACCTCGTTCCGCGCGACGTGGCCTCGCGCAACGCGAAATCGATCTGTGACGCGGGTCGCGGCGTGGGCGCGACGGGCATGGCGGTCTACCTCGACTTCCGTGACTCGATCGCGCGGCTGGGACGCTCGACCATCGAGTCACGGTACGGCAACCTCTTCGAGATGTACGAGAAGATCACGGCCGAGAACCCCTACGAGCAGCCGATGATGATCTACCCCGCCATCCATTACACCATGGGCGGCCTCTGGGTGGACTACAACCTCATGAGCAACCTGCCGGGCCTGTTCGTGCTCGGCGAGGCGAACTTTTCCGATCACGGCGCGAACCGGCTGGGTGCGAGCGCGCTCATGCAGGGCCTGGCCGACGGGTATTTCGTGGCGCCGAACACCATCGCCGACTACATCGCGAGCGTGAAGCCCGCGAAGGTGGACGTGCGGCAGCAGGAGTTCAGCGAAGCGACGCAGACGGCCTCCGAACAGACGCGCCGCCTGCTTGCGACCAACGGCAAGCGCACCGTTGATTCGATCCACCTCGAACTCGGCAAGCTGATGTGGAACAACTGCGGGATGGGACGCAATGAGGCCGGGCTCAAGGAAGCGCTTGAACGCATTCCCGCGCTGCGCGAGGAATTCTGGAAGAACGTCAGGATCGTGGGCGAGCTCGAGAACGTGAACCAGAGCCTCGAGCGGGCCGGACGCGTGGCGGACTATTTTGAACTGGCGGAACTTCTCGTGCGCGATGCGCTGATGCGCGAGGAATCGTGCGGCGGGCACTTCCGCGAGGAGCATCAGACTGAAGAAGGCGAGGCGTTGCGCGACGACGCGAATTACTCCTTTGCCGCCGCGTGGGAACACAAGGGCTCGGGTCAGGAACCCGTACTCCACAAGGAACCCTTGACGTTCGAGGAAGTGAAGCCGAGCCAACGGAGCTATAAGTAATGGGCAAGACGATCAACGTGACCCTGAAGGTCTGGCGGCAGAACAACCCCGCGGCCAAGGGACGTTTTGAAACCTATGAAGCCAAAGACGTCGATACGGACGTGTCGTTTCTCGAGATGCTCGACATCGTGAACGCGGATCTCGAGTTGAAGGGGATCGAACCGATCGCGTTCGACAGCGACTGCCGCGAAGGCATCTGCGGCACCTGCGGGTCGATGGTGAACGGCGCGGCCCACGGTCCCGAGCGCGGCACGACCCTGTGCCAACTGCACATGCGCCACTTCAAGGACGGCGAGACCATCATCATCGAGCCGTGGCGCTCGAAGGCCTTCCCGGTCATCAAGGACCTGATGGTCGATCGCTCCGCGTTCGACCGTATCGTCGCGACGGGCGCGTATATCTCGGTGCGCACGGGCGCCGCCCCGGAGGCCCACACCGAACTCGTGCCCAAGGAAGAGGCCGATGCCGCCTTCGACGCCGCCCAGTGCATTGCCTGCGGCGCCTGCGTCGCGGCCTGCCCCAACGGTTCCGCGATGCTCTACGTGGCCGCGAAGGTGGACCACTTCTCGCGCCTGCCCCAGGGCCAGCCCGAGCGCGCCACCCGCGTGCAGAACCTCGTGCGGCAAATGGACGCCGAAGGCTTCGGCAACTGCTCGAACTATTACTACTGCGAGGCTGCTTGTCCGAAAAACATCAGCGTGAAGTCCATCGCGCGCATGAACCGCGATTACTTCACGTCCTCGCTGCGCCGCCGCAAAAAGCCCGCACCCGAATCGGCGTAGACTTTGCGGTAGACCATCATGCGGCACCCCCAGACTCGTTCTGGGGGTGTCTTGTATGTTGCCACGGAGATCGCGGGGAAGCCACCCCTAAAGCGTCATTGCCAGGAGACCGCCAGGTCGACGAAGCAATCTCTACCACCAAGACACAAATACTCGAATAACCGCAAGAGCAAGACAACCACGAATAAGACGAATTACACGAATGGAATCTGGGGTTGCCTGGGGCGCAGCGGTTAACAATCGGCTCCCATGGCTCTCATTCCTCCCATGACTCCCATACTTCCCATACTTCCCAGTCTTCCCATAAGGTCTATAAGACCCATGGGAGTTATGAGAGTCATGGAAGTATGGGAGAAATGATTTGCAAGTGTTAGCCACAGCGCCGCAGGCAACCCCAGATTCCATTCGTGTGATTCGTCCTATTCGTGGTTGTTCTTC
>JAVEWL010000784.1:0-2952 GCA_034004565.1 FCB group bacterium
AAGACGAGGATGAGACGGTAACGCGCGCCCCGGACGATGTGCTCAAATCCGCCGGTGCGCGGATTCGGGAAGGCGGCCAGGAAGTGCGCTTCGATCTGCACCAGGCCATTCCCGACGGGCTCGAAGTGGAGGCGGAAGGCGATGTCACCGTGGTGACTGTGCGCTCCGCAACCAATCCGAGACTGTTCATGTGCGTGACGGCATCGGCGGCATTGTACATTAGCGTTTTCTACTGGCAGGACAAATTCGTCAGTATGCCGCTGGCGGTGGCGCTGTTTGGATTGGCCTTCTATTGGAAACCTCGTGACGCCCGCATCCGCATCTCGAAGCAAACCCTTGGCCTCGGCACGGTTTCGACCAAGGGGGAACAGCCTCTTCAGTCCGTGGAGACGTCGCGGATCGTAGACGTCAAGGTAAGCGCAAGGTACGAATCGGGAAAGGCCGTATGGCAATCCACGCACAGCCTTCGGCGGGCCCTCGATGAATTCGCGACCTTTACAGCGGACAGTCTGGAGGCTGTGGGCGCTTTTCTCCGAAAAGTGCGCACGCGTATCACCGCGCCGGCGGACGCGGAAGTACCGATTGCCGCGCCGCCGCGTAAGGACGGGCCCGTCCCGCAAACGTACACGAGGACCGTCCATTTCCTCACGGAAGACGGGATCCTGGCCGTTCCCACGCGGATGTCGCCCGAGGCCGCCGAGTGGCTGTGCAACCTGATTCTGTCCTTGCTGGCGGCCGGCGCGGAGGCGACGGCCCGAACGCAGGAAGTGCGGCGCGCGGTGGTCGAGGAAGTCGAGTGACGCACACAATTCGAGCGTTCGTAGATCCGGAGTTTCACGTTACGCTCGTTCCCGGTTGACCGTCACGGCGCAGACGTGTGATAGAGTTGCTTCCCGGCAACGAGCATATACTCCTCGAAACGGGAACATTTTAGCCAGGAAAGAGGGAGGATTCAGGGTGCAAGCGGTACAGCACATGGCATTTGGTTGCGTCGATCGGCTGAAACAGGAAGCGTTCTACACGCGCTGGCTCGGATTCGAGCGGGTGCGCGTGTTCAAGCCGGGCCAGCCCGACGAGTTCGTAATGCTGCGCCTCGGCAGCACCTGCATCGAATTCTTCGGCACCGACGACGGCACCACCGCCGCGCCCGGCCCCTTGCCCGTGGGCTTCCGCCACCTCGCCTTCGAAGTCCCAGATCTCGATGCGAAAGTCTCCGACATGAAGGCCGCAGGCGTCGAGATGGGCGACATCATCGACTGCGACGCCATGGTCAAGGGCATGCGCGTCTGCTTCTTCAGCGACCCCGAAGGCAACCAGCTCGAACTCATGGAAGGCTGGCACGATGAGCAGAATCCACCGCCCTTTCCGGGGTAATAGCTTTGCGTTGTGCCGGACAAAAGAGAACGCTACCATATGAGCATGACACGGGAAGCGATACTCGACTGCCTTAGGCAGAATCGCGAGCGAATCCGCACGGAATTTCACGCGGAAGTGGTAGGTCTTTTTGGTTCATATTCTCGGGGCGATGAACGCGAAGACAGCGACGTGGATGTGCTTGTTGAATTTGACGACGAGGCCAATTTCCTTCATTTGACCCGCCTGGGCTTCTTCCTGGAGGATCTCTTGCACCTTAAGGTGGACATTGCTTCGCAAAAGGCATTGCGTCCCAGGATGGCCTCCGTAGTGGCAAGGGAACTCATTGCGCTATGAGAGACGTTCTGTGGCTGCTTCGCGACATTCTGGAAGCCATGGAAAAGGCCGAAGGGATGGTGGAGGGATATGACTATGCCCTTTTTGCCTCCGATGAGAAAACCGTACTTGCCATTACACGTTTGTTCGAGATCATTGGAGAGGCGGCGCGAAACATGCCGGCGGAGCTACGGGAACAGCACCCCGAAGTCCCATGGCGCGAAATGATTGCGATGCGCAATCGCTTGGCGCACGCCTATTTCGAAACGGACTTCTCGCTGATGTGGCGGTCGATGCGGGATGTCTTTCCCAGTGTCAAGCCTTCCATTGCGGCCATCGTAATCGAACAAGAACCCAAAGGGTAATCGTCACAGTGCCTGCACCCACTTCAGCAGCGATTCCCGGCCAACCCCATACCACGAATCGTTCAGAGAATGGCCCTCGTCCTCGGTGAGGTGGAACTCGACGCATTGTGGATCGGTGGCGGCGAGTTGTTCGGCCAACTGCTTGCAGCTTTGCGTGCCGACGCGCTCGTCTTTGTTGCCGATGGCGAGGTAGACGTGACGGCCGGCCATTTGGGGCGCGAAGTTGGCGAGGCGCAAGGCCTGCACGTCGGCGCGTTCGCGGTCCTCGGCGAATTCCTTCAGGAGCGCCCAGTCGGTGACGGGCGCGAAACCGGCTCCGGCAGCGATGCGCTCGTCGCCGGCCATCAGGCGCAAGGCCATGTATCCGCCGCGCGAGGTGCCGGCTACGGCGATGCGGCCGGGCTTGGCCCAGCCGCGCCGTATACACTCGTCGATCACCGCCTTGCCCTCCTCCACGAATTCGGCGAAGACTTCCTTGCCCGCCACGAAGGCGTTACGCATGCCGACGATATCGCTTCCGTAGGTGTCCACGCGTTCGCCGTGCATGGGAAGATCGAAGCTGACCACCCGGTGCCCCTGCGCGAGGAAGTACTCCGTCGTCAGGCAATACGGCGTTATCGATATGGAAAGTCTCCGATCCATCGCAAAAGTCAGTAGCAGCGCCGGATCGGCCGCGAGCCGTTCGGGAGCTGGGGAAAGGAGCCTCGCGTTCACCGAGCGCTTGCCCACGGTTACGCTAAACTCCGTCGCCGAAGCCGAGGCCACGCCGGTTGAGCGCTTGGCGGCGGACCGAAGATAAAGGGCGTACAGGTGCGGGGCCGACTCCGGGGTCTTCTGAAAGCCAATCTTGAATCGCACCGTCCGGCCGCAGAGTTCGCGAAGATCGCCCTTGGGCCAT
>JAVEWL010000785.1:0-2952 GCA_034004565.1 FCB group bacterium
CATGGGCAGAGTCCCAGTACGGACTTCAAGGCGATCCTTGAGAGCAAAGACATTAACGCAATGCAGACAGAGGCGGCCCAAAAGGGCTGGCCGTCTTCCGATACGGGCACTGGCAGCACATACCCAACGTGGGGTGCTAACCATGCCGGATTAACAACGCCAGATTGAGCCGGAGATAACCATGAAACATCAGTATCTATTCTTCCTTGGAGCTGTTCTTGTCGCATCTCTTGTCGCCAATGGTGGCGACAAGAATTTCGTCGCGGGGTTTGATGCGCAATGGAGTTCCCAGAATGCTTCAAACATCCTCGTGTACGTGGATGCGCAAGTTGCCACAAATCGGGAGGTCGAGACTCTCTTCGCTCGCGGCCTCGTGGCAGCGTATTTGCAGAAGTGGGGCCGGGGTGCGACCAACTACTTCGGGCAGGCCATTGCGGAAGCCGAAACGAACACGAGCTATTCGGCTGCCGGGCGGTCAAATATCGTCCAAATGATTACCGAGGCGAGCGGTCACTTCGCGGCCTTGGCAGAAGAATTGGGCGAACCAACAAACTCGGTTCCATCGTGGGATACGAATGTCCATGCCGTGATCTTCGGAGAACTGGGCGATCAAGCCCCGTTCCTTACCACGCTGGATCGAATAGCGAATACCGAATGAGCGCTCGGGGGTTTGGTGTCTTACTCTTTGCCTTGCTTTTCCTCGGCGTCGCGCTAGTCGCGGTCTTGTCTGTGCTTGCCTATATCGGTCATGCAGCCGATGGAGAAGGCATGCAGCCGGTTGCCGGTGGTTTTGGCGTCCTTGTATCCCTTGTTCCGTTGGGCATTATCCTTTCTATTCCGGTGTTCTTCCTGATGATCTTTCTTGCGATTCGGCCAAGGCGCCGATGACGCTACGCCGTTGTCATCCACCGTGCTTGCCTACGGCGGCACGGCGGCCGCCAACGGCTCCGCTGATGCGGTGCGCCGCCGATAAGAGGTTGCCTTGAGTGCGATCGTGTTGACCGGCGGCGCTTCATGTTCATAGACGGCCTACGCACCTGACACGCCGCGTGCTGGAAGAAAGGCCACGCGGCGCGCCAAGTGCTCCGGCCGCTCCGGCGCTATCGCGCCTCCGGGGCACCTACGCGCTGACGCGCTCCGGTGGTGGTGTTCGCGGCCGTTGGCCGCTCACCTGAACCCCCTCCGCACATCGCCGCGAAGTTGGCGGCCAACATCGCGGCCATGTGCTCCGCCCCATGCGTGCCGTTACGCGCTTTGCGGCTATGAGTGCATCGAACGTTGCCGGTTGTGCGGGCGACGCATCGCCAAGTCGCGCGGGGCCGCGCCGGAACTCGTCCGCCACTACGCGTCGGGCGGTCGGGCAACGTCGCATAACGGCGCGCGTTATGCGTTCGTTCGGTCGAAGACTCTCTCACACGTTGCCCTTTCAGGCGCACCCCCGCGTTGCCTCCCAGCCGAAAAGTCCGGCTCCGGCTGTCGCCACACTTTTCGGCCTTTTGGCAGCCTCTCGGGCTGGAATCCCGGTTGTTCCGATTTAAAAAGTGATGGTTGGTCCCTTGTGTCGTCCACTGTGTCCCCGCCGCAGTTCCCTCGCTAAAGCCTCGGGGGGAACTTACGGCTAAAGCCGGAACGCTGACGCGAAAGAAATACATTTTTCCCGCTGAGCCGCAGAGTTCGCAGAGAACGACCAACCCAAAAACTCTAAAAATTAATTCAGTTTCCCTCTTCCTACCCCTGCGTCACTGCGTCTCTGCGGGATACTATCTTTCTCTTGTTTTTTCATTTTCCCGCGGAGCCGCGGAGCTCGCGGAGAACGACAATTTCTAAAACTCTGAAAATCATTTCGTATTTTCCATTCCCCCCTCCGCGTCTCTGCGTCTCAGCGGGAAAATATATTTCCCTTCTCTTTTTCCTCTTCGAGAAGCTTCGTGCATTGACAAATTATCGTGGCGTGTGAACATGCGCGCCCGCGCTGGGTTAGGGACTCGGCGCGATGAAAGGGTCTGGGACTTTTTATGCGGGGATCACAGGGACGCAGGGGTGTGGGATGGCGCAGCATAATCATGGCGGGCGCGATAGTGTGTTGCGGCGCGGACTTTATGCCGGCTTGGGGCGAGGTGTTGCCTCCGCAAATCACCATCGATGTTTCCGGCATGACGCCGGTGGGCGAGCATATATATGCCGTGGCGCAACCCAAGGCCGGCGAACCGGATGTGGAGGTGATCTTCACGGGCCATGTGGAGCTGCCCGAGCCCGGTCCGGATGAGAAATGTTACTGCTATTATAACATAGTGGATGGCCAACTGCGCTATGAGGTCCCTTTGGAATACGGAGAAGTTTGGAGTGTTTGGGAATATGATCTTTGGGGATTATCGTATTATGGATGGTATCAGTATCATATGAACGACGATGTCGTTTGGAGTGTGACGTCCAACACCCCGCCATACAGCTATTACATTCGGATGGAGTCAGCGCGGCAACCTATTATGTGTTCCGTCGGCAGTTATAATAGTGATGTTCTGGCGAATTATCAGTCCAGCGCGTGGACCACCTGCGACGTGGTTCAAGTGGTTCTCGAACAACACGAACTTGCGACGGGTCAACACATGACGAAGGCCGAGGTGAATCTGACCTGGAGAAGCTACGCGGGCGGGGTGTCGAATCGGTTTGTCTGGACCAACAGCCCGGCGGGGCTTAGCAATGTGGTCTTGCAACTCGAGGATCGTCTGTTCACCTTCAACCCCAGCAATTCCACGCCCGGAGAATACATCGTCAAAGCATGGTCGGAAGCGCTGCCGTCCTGTTGCGATACGTGTCGGGTGAGCGTACTCTCTGTCGACTTGGATTGGGAGACCTTGGACAGTGCCCTTGACGACAATCCGAACTGGAACGGCGGCAAGCGAATCTTCCCGGACAAACAGTCTCCCACCGACAGCACGGCCAGGGACAAGG
>JAVEWL010000786.1:0-2949 GCA_034004565.1 FCB group bacterium
CTTCGGTCTTGAGGTAGAGGTAGATCGACCCGTGCATCGCGAACAGCGCCACCGTGAATACGCCCACCAATATGGGATACGGCAGCAGCAGGTCGAAGAAATCGCCGACGTAAACGCCCTTCTCGTTGATGGGCATCCCCACCATCGCGTTGCCCACGGCCACGCCGAACAGGAAGGTGGCCAACAGACTGCTGAAGAAGAACCCGTAGTCCCAGATCGAGCGCCAGATGCGCGACTGGGTCTTGCTGCGAAATTCGATCGATACCGCCCGGAAGATCAGCCCGAACAGCAGCATCATGAAGGCCGTATAGAACCCGGAAAAGACGCTGCGGTAAACCTCCGGGAAGGCCGCGAACATCGCGCCGCCAAAGGTAACCAGCCAGACCTCATTGCCGTCCCACAAAGGCCCGATCGAGTTCAGGAAGATGCGCCGGTCGTGGTCCGTGCGCGCCGCCGGATGCAGGATGCCCACGCCGAGATCAAACCCGTCAAGAATGGCATACCCGGTCAACAGCGCGCCCAGCAGCACAAACCAATAGGACTGGAGATCCATCTGTCGAGTCTCCTACGTATTCTTTTCTGTATCTGCGCCCGGGCCTTCGTGGGCTTCCGTCATGGAGCCCTCGTGGTCGGCCAGGCGCGAGGCGGCATCGAGCAGGCCCATGGCCGTCGTGCGCCCAGGCAGGTCCTCGATGGGCTCGGGACCGTGCTGGATCTTGCTGTTCAGCACGAACACCCACACCAGGAAAAGGAGCGAGTAGATGACGCCGAACATGGCAATGGACCCCAGCACCTGTCCCCCGCTCACCGCTTCGGACACCGCGTCGCTCGTGCGCATCAGGCCGTACACGATCCACGGCTGCCGCCCCACTTCCGCGGCGGCCCAGCCCACCTCGTTGGCAATAAACGGCCCAATAACGGCGAACACGAAGATCCACAGGAGCCAGCGCTGTCGAAACAGGCTGCCTCGCCACAAAAAGAAGAGCGCAATACCGGTCAAACCGATGAAGCCCATCCCCAGCGCCACCATCAGGTGATACGTCTGAAACGAAAGGTTCACTGGCGGCCAATCCTCGCGCGGGAACTGGTCGAGCCCCGTGACCGGCGTGTCGAGGTCGTGGTGCACGAGAACGCTCAGGAGCTTCGGAATCGCGAGGCCGTAGTGCACGGTTTGGTCCGCATCGTCGGGCCAGCCGAAGAGATAGAGCGGAGAGCCTCCCGGCGTGGTCTTGTACAGCGCCTCGAATGCGGCGAGTTTCGCGGGCTGGTACACCGACACCATCCGCGCCTGCAAGTCGCCCGAAATCGGCGCTATCAACGACGCCGCCAGCGCCGGCCACAACGCGATCTTGAACATGCGCTTCGCGGCTTCTTCGTGGCGGCGTTTCAACAAGTACCACGAGGCGATGCTCAGCACAAAAAAGGACCCCAGAATGAGCGCCCCGAGGTAAACGTGAATCAACCGATGGACCGAAGACGGATTGAACACGAGTTGCCAGAAGTCGGTAATCACCGCGCGAGGACCGAAACTGTTGGACGAGATCTCGTAGCCCGCGGGCGTCTGCTGCCACGAGTTCGCCACGACGATCCACACCGCCGAGAACAACGCGCCCACGGCCACCATCACCGTCGAGAAGAAATGCATCTTCGGCGAGACCCGGTCCCAGCCAAACACCAGCACCGCCAGGAAGCCCGACTCCAGAAAGAAGGCAAATATCCCCTCGGCCGCCAGCGCCGAACCGAACACATCGCCCACGTAGCGCGAATACACGGCCCAATTGGTGCCGAACTGGAATTCCATCACGATGCCCGTCGCCACGCCCATGGCGAACACCACCGCAAAAATGCCCGTCCAGAACCGCGCAATCGACTCGTACAACCGGTCGCCGGTCTTCAGGTACATCCCCTCCATGAACACCATGAGCCAGCCAAGCCCGATTGTGAGCGGCGGGAACAGGTAGTGGAACATGATAGTGAGGGCGAATTGAAGGCGCGACAGCGCAACAACATCGAGTTCCATAATAAAGGACCCTCCCGAACACCTTGCACACTACCCGCCCCACCCCGATTTTGTCAACCGGAAAACTGGGACTGTTCCACCTTTAGCAAGCGTCCAAATTTCTGCGAAGCCCCCGACTTTACATCCGCCCCAACAGTCAACCACCCCCACCGATCAAAAGTGGAAACTGTCCCCGCTTTCCGCCAACGCCAATAGACCCAAAGCACCAACGCGCAGTGGGCATTTCATAACTCCCATACTTCCCATGACTCCCATGCCTCCCATTCTCCAAGCCAAGAATCATCGTTTTCCTCTTTCCTGCTACCCCTCACCTAAACTCTTGTGCAATCCCCAAGACTGTTGTAGACTCATCCCACACTTGTTTCGGCAGCGCCTCACGGATTCGGGGAGAACCGCAGGAGGAAGAGCCATGCCAACACCTTCCCGTATGGTCATTTCCACGCTCTGGCTCCAGGTGGCCATCATCACCTTCGCAATCGGCTTCGGCGTGCTGGGCTACCTCGCGTACCGCATCAATACGGACCAGCCGCCCATTCCCGCGCAGACGGTCTCGGCCGACGGCGCCACCCTATACACCCACGACGACATCATGGGGGGCCAGCACCTGTTCCAACAGTACGGCCTGATGCAATTCGGCACCATCTTCGGCCACGGGGCCTACCTCGGACCGGACTTCACCGCGCAATACCTGCACCACGCCTCGGCGGCGATGCTTGAGGCCTACAGCCCCGGCACCGAAACGCCCGAGGCCCGCGCGCAGGTCGAGCGGGACTTCAAGCAAAACACCTACGACGCCGCCTCGGACACCCTCACCTTCTCCGCCGCGCAGGCGCAGGCCTTCACTCGCAAGGTCGAGTTCTACACGGCCTATTTCGGTACCGACCAGCCCGAGCGCGAACTGCAGCGCCCGATCATCACGAACGAACGCG
>JAVEWL010000787.1:0-2942 GCA_034004565.1 FCB group bacterium
TGATGCCGGTGGAAGACGTGTTCAGCATCAAAGGGCGCGGGACGGTGGTGACGGGGCGTGTTGAGCGCGGGGCGCTGAAGAAGGGTGAGGAGATCGAGATCATCGGGCTGCGCGACGAGAGCATGCGCACGGTGGTGACGGGGATCGAGATGTTCCACCAGGAGCTGGACCAGGCGCAGGCGGGCGACAACGCGGGCATTCTGCTGCGCGGGGTGACGCGCGAGGATGTCGAGCGCGGGATGGTGCTGGCCAAGCCGAAGAGCATCACGCCGCACAAGAAGTTCATGAGCGAGGTGTACGTGCTGCGCCGGGACGAGGGCGGACGTCACAAGGCGTTCTTCTCCGGCTACCGGCCCCAGTTCTACATCCGCACGATGGACGTGACCGGCACGATCACGCTGCCGGAAGGCGTCGAGATGGTCATGCCCGGCGACAGCGTCAACCTGATGGTCGAGCTGATCATCCCGGTGGCCCTCGAGCGCGGCTCCAAGTTCGCCATCCGCGAAGGCGGCCTCACCGTCGGCGCCGGTGTTATCACCGAAATCCTGGAATAAACGAGCTATTTCGAGGGGCCGGGTTAACCGCCTGGCCCCTATAGAACGAACTGTGAGCTTGAACGGTCATGGCCAAGAAAAAAGATGTCCGGATGGTAATTCACCTCGCGTGCACCGAGTGCAAAGAGCGGAATTACACGTCCATGAAGAACCGGCGGAATGATCCACAGCGCCTTGAGCTGGAGAAATTCTGCTCGCGCTGCCAGAAGCATACGCTTCACCGTGAGACGAAGTAGGAAGTAGTGAGTATCTGGGGTGTTCGCGCCCCAAGCATTTAGGGGAGTAGCTCAATTGGCAGAGCGACGGTCTCCAAAACCGTAGGCTGCGGGTTCGATTCCTGCCTCCCCTGCCTTTCAAGACTCGCTCGCTGCATAGACACCGTCCTCGCGACGGTGTCTTAGATATTAGGCGGTTTTCATTTCTGAGGAGTAGATTGTGGCACGGACACGCACGCGCAGTCTGGATCAGCCAGACGAGAACGAGAACGAGAACGGGGCGGTCGTTTCAGACAGCCGCCGTCGCCGTCGCCAGAGCGAAGCCAGCGACGCCGTGATTCAGTCGCCGGCCCGCAGTAAAGATCGTCCCACTCCCAGTGCGCGGCAGAGCAAGCCCCGGACCGGCGAGTCGAAGGGGTTGCTCAGCCGTATCCCTGTAGTGAGCAGTATTGTCACCTACTTCCATGGGGTTGCCTCCGAGCTGCAAAAGGTCACGTGGCCTTCGCGCGAGGAAACGATGCGCCTGACGTGGGTCGTGCTGGCGGTTACGATTGCCTTCGCTATTGCACTGGGTCTGCTCGACACATTTCTGTCATGGTGGTTCCAACAGGCATTTGCTCGCGATTCTGAGCCGCTCTTTCTGACTGTGGCGGTGATCGTGCTTGTCGTCGCAGGCGGGACCTATACCGTACTCCGTCGGCGCATCTAATACCCCCGTTCCGCTCGAGAGAACACCGGCTGCGGATGTCTGGCAGGCCGTGTGATGGGGGAGAGACAAGCTGCTACGTCCGCCGGCTTTGAGTAGTTGAGGTAAACGCGATGTTTGATGATGAGTACCATGACGAGGACGTAGACTTCGATCCAGAACCCATATATCTGGATGCCGACGAAGGCGAGGACGCCCCGGCAGATGTCGAAGACGATCTCGAGGGTGTGGCGGCGGTAATCAGCGAGCTGGGAGCGGTCGAGGACGGCGAAGACGACCAGGATGGCAGCCGCCGGTGGTACGTCGTCCACTGCTACTCCGGCCAGGAGAACAAGGTCCGCCACGCGATCGAGCAGCGGATCGAGACGATGGGCATGCAGGACAAGATTTTCGATGTCGTCGTGCCCACCGAAGAAGAGATCGAGGTCAAGGAAGGTAAGCGGCGCACGGTTGAGCGGCGCGTCTTTCCGGGCTATATCCTGGTCCAGATGATTATGGACGAGGACTCGTGGTACGTGGTGCGCAATACGCCCGGCGTAACCGGGTTCGTGGGGATGGGCAACGAGCCGACTCCGCTGCGCGCCGAAGAGGTCAACCAGATTATGCGCCGGATGGAAGCGGAAGCACCCAAGATCAAGGTAACATTCCGCCCCGGCCAGAAGGTACGGATTGTCGATGGGCCGTTCAACGACTTCACTGGGACGGTTGGCGACATCGACATGGAAAAGGCAAAGGTCCGTGTGCTCGTGTCGTTCTTTGGACGCGAGACGCCGGTCGAGCTAGACTTCCTGCAAGTCGAAAAACTCTAGGACTCTTGTTGCACGTTAAGCCCAGTACGAACGCATAGATCGACAGGCGGCCTCGGTTTGGGGCCGTTTGTACGCAAGAACAAGGACAAAATCAAATGGCTAAGAAAGTCAAAGCGGTCGTTACGCTCCAGATTCAGGCCGGCAAGGCCAACCCTGCGCCGCCCATCGGCCCGGCCCTGGCCCAGCACGGCATCAATCTGATGGCGTTCTGCAAGGAATACAACGCCAAGACCAGCAATCGCATCGGCGAAGTCGTGCCGGCTGAGATCACCATCTTCAGCGACAGCTCGTTCCGTTTCATCCTCAAAAGCCCGCCCACCGCGTTTCTGATCCGCCGTGCGGCTGGCCTGGACCGGGGTTCTGCGGAGCCGAACCGGAACAAGGTTGCGACGCTGAGTCGCCAGCAGGTTCAGGAGATCGCTGAGATCAAGATGAAGGACCTCAACGCGATCGACATTGAAGGTGCGATGCGCCAGGTCGAAGGCACTGCCCGCAGCATGGGCGTTCTCATCGAAGAGTAGCCGCAACGGGATTCAACGCGAATTCCGGCGGATGTGGGAGGGCGCAGTCCGCCCACTAAAACCACCAGGAGATAAACGAAACACATGGCAACTCATGGAAAGAAATACCTGGCTGCAACCGAGCGGTTTGATGGCCA
>JAVEWL010000788.1:0-2934 GCA_034004565.1 FCB group bacterium
GGCCCTTCATCATTTGCTTCATCATTTTCTTCATCTTCTCGAAGTCCTTGAGCAGGGCGTTGACATCCTGCACCTGCGTTCCGCTGCCCGTGGCGATGCGGCGGCGGCGGCTCCCGTTGATGACCTTCGGGTTCTGCCGCTCTTTCGGCGTCATCGAGTAGATGATGGCTTCCATGTGCTTCATCTCGTCGCCCGCCATGTCTTCCATGCCCTTGGGCATGAGCTTGCCGGCGCCGGGAATCTTCTTGATGAGATCGCCCATGCTCCCCATCTTCTTGAGTTGCTGCATCTGGGCCAGGAAATCTTCCAGGTCCCAGTTGGCCTTGCGCATCTTCTCCTGGAACTTCGCGGCCTGCTCGCGGTCGACGACTTCCTGGGCTTTCTCGACGAGTGAGACGACGTCGCCCATGCCGAGGATTTGGCCGGCCAGCCGCTCGGGGTGAAAGGGTTCGAGCGCGTCGAGCTTTTCGCCGGTGCCCGCGAACTTGATGGGGCAGCCCGTCACCTCGATGAGGCTGATGGCCGCGCCGCCGCGCGCGTCGCCGTCCATCTGGGTGAGGACGACGCCGGTCAGCGGCAGGTTTTCATGAAATTCCTTTGCCGAGCGCACGGCGTCCTGGCCGGTCTGCGCATTGGCGACGAAAAGAATCTCGTCGGGATTGACCTGGTTCGAGATGGCGCGCACTTCCGCCATCATCTGCTCATCGACGTGCAGACGGCCGGCCGTGTCGTAGATGATGGTGTCGCAGCCGCGCATCTGCGCCTCGCCGCGCGCCATGACGCAGATGTCCACGGGGTTCGCGCCGGGCAGGGAAAAAGACTCCACCTGCGCCTGCTGGGCCACGCGCACCAACTGGTCCACCGCCGCGGGCCGGTAGATGTCCGCGGCCACGAGCAGGGGTTTGGCGCCTTTTTTCCGGAGCAGGAGGGCGAGCTTGCCGGCGGTGGTCGTCTTGCCCTGGCCCTGCAGCCCAACCATCATGATCTGGGTGGGGGGCGTGGAAGCCCGGCGCAGCGGCTCGTTCTTCTCGCCCATGATCTTCACGAGTTCGTCGTGAACGATCTTGACCACCTGCTGCGTGGGGTGGATGCTCTGGAGGACTTCCTGGCCGAGGGCCTTCTCCTGCACCTCGGCGATGAATTTCTTGGCGACTTTGTAATTGACGTCGGCTTCGAGCAGCGCGAGGCGAATCTGCTCGAGCCCGTCTTTCATGTTCTTCTCGGTAAGACGTCCCTGTCCCCGCAGGTTCTTGAACGTCTTCTCGAGTTTCGTTGTCAGAGATTCAAACATGGCGCATGCCCGTTGATTATGCGTATACCGCACACACAGCCCATTCGGCCAAGCCGAAAGAGGGTGCCTCCGCCAATGGAGGCGTTGCACGGTGGGAGAATATCAAACCGGACGCGGAGAATATCACATAAACAATGGCCGTTTCAATGCTTATCGCGGGCATTAGACACCGGCCCCCGGGAAGCGCAGGGGCACTTTCCGGAGGGATGCCCAAGCAACTCAGCGCCGGATTCGTCGCCGCAAGAGCGGGGCTTGACCGAATTGCCTGGGTTTGGCCCCGATTTGGCGCGATTCGCGCGCTTGTGAAAGAAGGGGCGACCTGCTATAATCCTCAGTAGGCGATGGGGTTCGCCTTAGAATGCCAACGAGGCTGATAACTCCTACCAAGTCAGGGTACCCGGTAGGAGTTTTTTTTGTCCCGCCGGCACTGCTGTGGTTTTCGCAGCTTTCCTGACTTTCACAGAGGCCGTGACGTTTGTGACTGTGTGCGGGAGGCTGACATGAACCTGAACCACGCGGGTCGAACGGAAACTGCGAGCCCGCCACCCCGCCGCCCGGTAAGTCCCGAGTGCGATACCGCTCTGCTGCTTGCTGAACTGCAAAGGCTCCTGGAAGGCAGTGGGCCGGTACTTGCCAAGGAAGTGCGCCGTGTTTCGGAGCTGTCCGAGAGGTTGGGCCGGGGCCGTTTTCACTTGGCTGTGCTTGGCCAGTTCAAGCGGGGCAAGAGTACTCTCCTGAACGCGCTGCTGGGCGAAGCCATACTGCCTACTTCGGTTGTGCCGCTCACAGCCGTCCCGACTTTCCTCCGGTGGGGCGAGACAGCGATGGTGCGAGTTGCGCGCGCGAACGGTCACGCTCCTGAGGAATACACCGGGAACTCGACGTTGGAACGCGAGGGGTTTCTGAGAAAATATGTCACGGAGGAAGAGAACCCGAAAAACCGGCTCGAAGTGACCGAGGTGGAGGTTCTTCTGCCATCATCGTTGCTTGCGAACGGTGTGGTGTTGATTGACACCCCGGGGATCGGATCCACCTACCGGCACAACACGGAGGCTACCCTGAATTTTCTGCCCCAATGCGATGCCGCATTGTTCCTGGTTTCGGCCGACCCGCCTATAACAGAAGTCGAAGTAGCCTTCTTGCGCGAGGTGCGCGAACGTGCGCCAAGGCTTTTCTTTGTGCTGAACAAGATTGACTATTTGGATAAGGACGAACGCGTCGAAACCATACGGTTCTTGAGGAAGACGCTCTGCGAGCAGGTCGGGATTGGCGAAGAAGACCCGATCTTTGCCGTATCCGCCCG
This sequence comes from FCB group bacterium, assembly GCA_034004565.1. GTDB lineage: Bacteria > Hydrogenedentota > Hydrogenedentia > Hydrogenedentales > SLHB01 > JAVEWL01. Next base: position 2,595 of record JAVEWL010000788.1, read on the forward strand.
GCAAGGGCTGCGGGCGCGACTCGCCGAAGATGATGCGCTCTGGCGCGATAGCGGCCTCGGGGGGCTGGAAGCACATCTTGTTCGCTTCCTGGTGTCGGGCAAAGCCGCGGCGCTGGAGGAGGCTGTCCGCCGCAAGGCCATGGACGTGGTCGAATCGGCCCTGATGTATTTCCGGCTCGGCATCCGGTCGCTCGACCTCCCCTTGGAGGAATTGGCTCAACGGCTTGCCGATTTTGATGTCAGTCTGAATCAAGCTTATCAAGAGCAGCGTGTCGCCCGGGATATTCTTGCCGGCGACAAGAGACGAGCCGTCGAATACCTCGAAGAGCAAGCAGAGGTG
>JAVEWL010000789.1:0-2932 GCA_034004565.1 FCB group bacterium
CGTCGGGTGTGCCGCGGTACATCGCCCGGTAGCGCGGACCGAACTGGAAGTTCAACACGGCCTTGCCCACATCGTGCAGCAAGCCCGCCACGAAGTCCTCGCCCTGCAACCCAAGCCGCAGTTCGGCGCCGAGTTTCTTGCTGAGGGCCGCCACCTCGAGGCTGTGGCGCCACATGTCCTGGATAAGCGGGTCGCCCTGAATATGCCCGTGAGCGGCGTCAAACGCCGCCATCCCAAGCAGGACATTGCGCACCTCGCGCATCCCCAGCACCACAATGGCCAGACGGATCGAACTCACTTGCCGCTTGAGTCCGTAATATGACGAGTTGCTGAGCCGCAGAAACTTCGCCGTCAGTGCGGGGTCCCGCTCGATGGCGGCGCTGATTTCCGAAGCGTCGGCGGAGGGACTTTCCATGAGCCGCATAGCTTCCTGCACGCTCTCGGGCAGAGCGGGCAAATCCGGAAGCTGGCTCACCACACGGTTCAATGCATTAACCCGCGTGCCCATTTCCATACAAACTACCTTTCCTACCTAGTCAAGAGCAGGGGGCACGGCGCGTGGCTCATCGCGTAAGCAGTGGTGCTGCCCACAACCAGTTCCCGCACTTTCGTATGCCCGTACGCCCCCATCACCAGTAGGTCCGCTCCGCACTCCAATGCATAGCCCACGATTCGCTCGCTCGGATCCCCCTCGCGCTGTACATATTGTACACCGATTTCGTGCGCGTCGAGATACGCCCGAGCTTCTTCCAGGCTCGCGACCGCCCGTTCCGCCCCTACCGACAAAACGTGCAGCGGCGCTTGCCAATCGGCGCAAAGCTGCGCCGCAAACTGCAAAGCCCTCTTGGAGTGGGAAGACCCGTCGTACGCCACCACGTAGAGGTTGTGGCCCGGTTGCGCCGTGCCCGTCACAAGAACGGGCCGCGTGGCGCGCCGCACCACGGCCTGCGTTGTGGAACCAATCCCCCCCTCCAACCATTCCCCGTGCTCGCCGCCTCGGCCCATGACGATCAAATCCGTCAATTCGCCGCGTTCGACGATGCTGCGGGCCAGGGTGCCCGTCGTCTGAGACGTCTCGCAACGGATACCAGCGTCGTGGCAGGCATTCGACAACGCTTCCAGCGCCGCCTTGCCGCGCTCCTCCAGTATCATAGCCATATTACCTTGATAATTCACATACGGCGCTGTGCCAAGCGACGCCGAGATGTCGCGCAGGAACGGCCCCTCCAGCAGGCGCACGTCCACCACGTGAAGCCCGTGCAGCGTGGCGCCGTACGGTCTCGCAAAAGCCGCCGCATACCGCACGGCCAGCATGGCGTAGTCGCTTCCGTCGGTGGGAACGAGGATATGTTTGATCATGCGCCCTCCTGGTATGGCATTGCGCCTTCGGGCCGGGACGGCTGCCGCTACGCTCGAAGCGGATCAGCCTTCCCGCCGGGCAAAATCGCCGAAAGCCTTCAGAATCGTGTTTCCTTCGGCTTGGCTCTTCTCCGGATGAAATTGTACCGCAAAAACGTTGTCTCGCCCCACAAGCGCGGGGAACTTCACGCCATGCTCACTCGTGGCGAGCACGATCTCCGGCTCCGTCGGACGAGCGAAATAGCTGTGCACGAAATACACGTACGGCTTCTCGCTCAGACCCTGCAACAGCGGGCACGGCCGCTCCGCCACGGGCTGCAATTCATTCCAGCCCATGTGCGGAACCTTGAGGCCTTCCATCTTCGGAAAGCGCACCACGCGGCCCCGGAAGATGCCCAGCCCCTCGTCGACGTTGCCCTCTTCGCTCCCTTCGAACATCAGTTGCAGCCCCACGCAGATGCCCAGGAACGGTTTCCCGCTCTGCGCGGCCCGCCGCAACGGCTCCACCATGTGGCGGGTGCGAAGCCCTTCAAAACAGTCCCGGAACGCCCCCACGCCCGGCAATACCACGGCATGCGCACGATCGATATCCTGCGCATCGTCCGAAATCACCGCATCCACACCGGCCTTCTCCAGCCCCTTCTGGGCGCTGCGAAGGTTACCCATACCGTAATCGACAATTACTATCACGCTTCCAACATTCCTTTCGTGGAGGGCACGCCCTTCACGCGCGGGTCAATGCGAACAGCTTCGCCCAATGCGCGCGCCACGGCTTTGAAAATACCCTCGATGCAATGGTGCAGATTGCCGCCGTACCGCAGGTTCACATGGAGGGTGATGCGCGCGTTGACCGCGAACGCCCGGAGGAATTCCTCGGCCAGTTCGGCGTCGAAACGGCCCACCACCTTCCCGGGCAACTCGGCCCGAAACGAAAGGAACGGACGGCCGCTGATGTCGACCGCGGCTTCGGCAAGCGCTTCATCCATGGGAACGAGCGAACGGCCGTAACGCACCAGCCCTTTCGGCTCGCCCAGGGCCTGCGCAAAGGCCTTGCCCAGGCAGATGCCGACATCCTCCACCGTGTGATGCGCATCGATATGCAGGTCTCCCTCGGCGGCGACCGTAAGGTTCATGAGGCTGTGCTTCGCGAGGTGGGTCAGCATGTGATCGAAGAAACCGATGCCCGTGTTGACCTCGGCACGGCCTTCCCCGTCCAGCTCCAACACCAGTCGAATCTTCGTCTCGGCCGTATCGCGGTTCAGTTCCGCCCTGCGCATATCCTTTGCCCCATTCCTTCCCTGGAAATCGACTTACCGACCGACGAACAGGCGCTCCGCCAGGAAATTCGGCAACCCCCGCTCGATGATCCCGGTGGCGGTTTCCTGGACATTGTACTCCACGCGGACCAACTCGTATTCGCGCTTTTCCGTGTCCAGCAATCCAAACGCGGCGCGCGGGTCTCCGTCGCGCGGCTGCCCGACCGAACCGGGATTGATGAAGAACGTCTTTCCCTGCCCCAGTTGAAACTTTGAATCGCCGTCCACCGAGTACATACCGTCCACCGAGAATATCC
>JAVEWL010000790.1:0-2926 GCA_034004565.1 FCB group bacterium
CCGCGACCGGCGCCGCCGTGCCCAACGGCGGGGTCGAAGTGCCGCTGCGTCAGGCCTGCCGCTTTGGCGTGCTCGACGTGGATCCTCGGGGCCGCGTGACCGGTTTCGAAGAGAAGCCCGCGTCGCCCAAGCCGGCGTCGTACCGGGCCAACGTGGCCTACGCGTCAATGGGCATCTACGTGTTCGACTACCAGGTGCTCAAGCGCGCCTGCTGTGAAGACGCGGTTCGGACGTCCTCGCACGACTTCGGCAAGGACATCCTGCCGCGGCTCGTCGAGTCGAACCGGGTATACGCCTACAACTTTACCAACGATTGCGAACTCGGCGATTACTGGCGCGACGTCGGCACACTGGCGGCGTACTGGGATGCCCACATGGACCTCCTGCGCCGGCCGCCGGACTTCAATCTGTACGATAAGAACTGGCCCATTCGCACGTTGCCGATGACACTTCCGCCGGGACGGTTCTGGTGCCCGGGCGACCGCGACCAGAGCAATAACTTCGTAGACACCCTGATCAGTCCCTGCTGCGAAATCGGTGGGGCAACCATCGAGCGGTCGGTGCTGTCGCCGGAGGTGTGCGTCGAACCGGGAGCGCACATCGAGGACTCGATCATTCTCCACAGCACGCACGTGGGCAAGGGAGCCAGAATACGGCGCGCCATCGTGGAGAAGCATGTCGTTATCCCCGACGGCGTCGAAATCGGTTACGATCCCGAAGAAGACGCCCGGCACTATCAGGTGACGCCCGAGGGCATCGTGGTCGTGGATCAGAATCCGGCCTTCAGCTTTGCCGACCACCACGTCGAATACGTGTAGCCCAAAAGACCGTTAGCCGCAAAAGAACGCAAAGAACACAAAAGAAGAGCGGGAAACTTGCATGGGTTCCCGCTCTTCTTTTGTGTTCTTTGCGTTCTTTTGCGGCTATTTGTCTTTGGCGTGGGCGGCGCAGTTTTCGCAATTGACCCAGCCGGAGTAGCCGTCTTCGTAGTACTCTTTCTTCCAGATGGGCACGCGGACCTTTACCTCGTCGATGATGTAGCGGCAGGCGTCGAAAGCGGCGTCGCGATGCGCGGAGACAGCGCCGACCCACACGGCGGCGTCGCCGATGGCCAGCGCGCCGGTGCGGTGGACGCAGGCGGCGTTGTATAACCGAAAACGTTCGCGGGCCTCTTCGAGGATCCGCCCGCCCTCTTTCAGGGCAAGGTCGGCGTAGGCCTCATATTCGAGGCGAAGGACGGGGCGTCCGTGCTGGTGATTCCGGACCCACCCCTCGAAACTGACATAGGCGCCCGCGCGGGGATCGCGCAGTTCGGCTTCGTACACGTGTATGCGCAAGAGCTCGGGGCTAAGCTGAAACACGGCTAACCTCCGGCCACGGGCGGGATGAACACGACGGTATCGCCGTCGTTCAAAGGCGCCGCCCAGTCGCGGAATTCCGAATTGACCGCCACGCGAAGCCGGTCCGCATCGAGACTGAACCCGTACCGCGCCCGCAACTCGTCGTAAAGCGCGCGAAGCGAGTCCGCTTCCGTGTTCAGCTCGTCGCTACCGGCGCCGCGCTGTTCCCGCAGGACGGCGTAATACTGCACCTGCACGGTCTTCATGGGGCAATCCGTCCTTGCGCCTTGAGCAGGGCGACCGCTTCGTCGTAGTCGCCGGGCCCGTTCGCGTTGTGGAGCGCCTCGCGGTTGGAGGGTTCGACCAGTTGTGTGCCAGAGTTTATCAGGACTTTGCGCGGGCAGGTCAGGCCTTGCGCCAGGAAATGCATGAGACGAAAGATGCTCTTGGGTTCGTAGATGGCACACAGGGGCTCTGGCAGGCTGCCGTGGTTCCCCACGAAGGCGGTGGCCAGTTTGAACGGATTCCTGCGGCGAATCAATTCATCAAGCGTCTGGCCGTCCATGAGCGGCAAGTCAACCGCAAGCACGAGCCACGCCGCTTGCGGATGCGCCCGCATGGCGGACAGAATGCCCCCCATCGGGCCCATATCGATGAACGTGTCGTGGATCTGGGGCAGGCCTCGCAGGGCCGGCTCCTCGGCCTGTCCCGTCCGGCTCGAAACGAATACCCGTTCGCATAACGGATCGAGCAGTTCGCACGCGTGCCGCACCTGGGGCCGGCCGTGGTATTGAAGGGCCGCCTTATCCGCGTTCATACGCGTGCTGTGGCCGCCCGCGAGCACGAGCCCGTACAGGGGCATGGCGCGAACGCGTTCGGCGAAGTAGCCGAGAATGAAATTGCGGATTTCCTCCAGGTTATCGCGCTGGAAGAACGGCGCGCCCGTGGCCTGACCCGCACAGGATTCGCCCCGGCCGACGTAGGCGATGACGTTCGAGAAGCGGCCCTTGCGCATGTCGTCGAGGACCACAATCTTGGGCAGGTCGCTGTCGTGTCCCTCTTCGACCAGCACCATGTCCGTGTCTATCAGCGCCCAAGGATGAATGTAGCCGTCCTTACGGGGCGGGTAGACCACCACGTGCTGCGAGTGCGTCCGTTCGCAGTAGGTCATGGACTTCTCGGTAGACGCGCCCTGATAGGGCACATCGTCGTTGACATGGCCCACGACGTGATCCGTGAACACAAATCGGGCCAGCCTCGACACGAGGGTAGACCGGCTCGAGCCGGCCTGGCCGCAGAAGGAAATCTCGTAAGGGTTGTACGTGAAACCCGGATGCCCGGTGGCATGACGATGATGCGTCTGACTACCGCTCATGATTCCTCTCGCCGCCTATCGAAGCGGATACTGGTAATCGCTTTTGCCTCCCCGCTTTTCGAGAAGGCGAATCTCACGAATTACAATGTTGTGGGACAAGGCTTTACACATGTCGTAGACCGTCAGGGCCGCAACGCTTGCCCCGGTCAACGCCTCCATTTCGACTCCGGTTTTATGGTGAACGGTTACACGGCAGTCGATAATCAGTTCG
>JAVEWL010000791.1:0-2925 GCA_034004565.1 FCB group bacterium
GGGCCAGCGCCGCGGCCGCCCGGCAGATGCTCTGGTTTTCTTCCCAGGTTTGATCCGGCACAATGCCGCCCGTGCGGCGGATGGTCTCGGGCGTCGTGTAATCCTCGCCGACGGTGGAAAACATACCCGAGACGATCGCAATCCCCGCCTTGCCGAGGATTTCCTGCACACCTTCCCAGGTCCCCGGATCGTCGCGGTGCGGCGTGAGGCCAAGTTGCACTTTCTTCAGCCCGAGGGCCTGCACCTTGTTCGCCAGATCTTCCGGACCCGTCGCTTGAAGCGACCAACTGCACACGCCAATCTGATCTGCCGTCTGGATCTTCATTCCATCATCTCTCCGTATTTGTGAGGCTCAGCCCGTACGCTTTCGCACGATTCTACCCGCTCGTGCGGCGAAATCCACCGCGGGCTCAAGAAACAGAGCCGGTTGCGCTGTGCGCAAGTTGTGTCTCGAAAAGGACTTCGGTTAGGGCCCGAAATCGGTTCCCCGCAACGTGCCTGGAATTCCCCGGAAAAACCCGGGTCGGGAGTCGTCCGGAGGATTTTTTTGCGATTTTTCGACCAACGGGAGAACCTTTCGGGGATTGGTTGCGTAGTAGATGGAAACGCCGCACACCAGCGGCCCACGACGATGCTATTCCTTACGCAGCACGGAGGTCACCACGATGCGGATCGCTGTCACCAAGCCGCTCTTTCCCTGGGATTGCCTGGAAGACAGCCCCACACTCAAGACAATCCAGCAACTCCTCGAAGTCATCCCCGATGCCGCCCTGTTGGAATCGCTCCGCAGGAATCGGGGCAAAGGACGAAACGATTGCCCGGTATCGGTCGCCTGGGGCGTGTTGGTGCTGAGCATCGCCTTGCGTCACGTAACGATCGAGGCCTGCTTGGCGGAACTGCGGCGCAATGAATCGCTGCGACGCTTGATCGGCATTGAGTCGGAAGAGGCAGTGCCGGAGAAGTGGAACTTGTCGCGGTTCCTCGACACCCTCGGGCGGGAGCCCCACTTGTCGTTGCTGCATGAGATGTTCGATTCGATGATCCAACGACTGGGCTCGGTCGTGCCGGACCTGGGACGCGATACGGCTGGGGACGCGACGAGCCTGAACGCACGCCGCAAGACGTCGAAAGGTGCCCAGGCGGAGGAAAGCGAAGGGTTGCCGCAGGCCAGCGGAGGACGCAAAGAGTACCTGGATGACGAAGGCAACGTGACGAAGGTCATCAAGTGGTTCGGTTTCAAGCTGCATCTTCTGGTCGATGTCAAACACGAGGTGTCGTTGGCCTACAAGATCACCGACACCAAAGCCGGAGATGGTGAAACGCTGCCGGCCTTGCTGAGCGATGCCCAGGAAAACCTGCCGGCTGGTCGGATCGAAACCTTGGCCTACGACAAAGCGGCCGATACAAACGAAGTGCACGAAGTCCTTTCGCGGGCCCAGATCAAAGCGGTGATTCAAAACCGATCGTTGTGGAAAGAGGAACATGAACGGATGCTACCGGGACACGACGGCAACTCGAATCTGGTGTATGACGAAGCGGGCACGGTGCACTGTTACGATCGAGTCAGTCAGCCGATGGTGCGGCATCCGATGGCCTACATCGGATACGAGCCGCAGCGGGAGACCATCAAGTATCGCTGCCCGGCCATGCACCAAGATTGGCCCTGTCCGATGTCGGCAACCTGCAACCAGGGAAAAACCTACGGGCTCACCGTCCGCGTCTCGCGAGAAATCGATCTGCGGCGTTTTCCGGCCTTGCCGCGAGCGACCAAGAAGTTCGAGCGGTTATACAAAGGCCGGACCGCCGTGGAACGTGTCAACGCCCGCCTGAAGATCTTCTGGGGCGCGGATGACGGCAACGTGACGGGCTCGAGACGGTTCTTCGCGCTGCTGGGCGTGATCCTCGTGGTTCATGCGGCCTTCGCCACGCTGCTGGCGGCAGCGCCGCGTCATGAAGGCACGTTGGGACAGACGAAATTGGGCCCCATCGCTAAAGCCCTGCACGGCAAGCTGAAGGAACCGATGCCGCGCCGGCGTTCCCGCCGTGCTTCGCAAGAACGTCAGGGCCGTTTGCCGCTGCATGCCTGAGGTGTTCACGATCGACAATGCGACCGCCAAACGTTCAACAGACGAATCGCATCGAGCACGCGAGATGTGACAACATCACGTTTGCCGTGGTGTGTGTCCGTCCGAACTCGACGGGGCGACGAGCACATCGCGCTGGAGAGGCTCGGCCTGCAACCTCATCGAATACCAGGAGGGATCAACGAATGACCAATCGCTGACGGTCACCGTTGTGCGGTTCGGAAGTGACGCATGCCAGGCAGGCACGTGAAGCCTTCGGACCGGAGTCTCTACGAGGCATGGATGACTGTCAGACAATGTACATGAAAACACATACTCCCGCCGAACAAGGCGACTGACACGGTCGGGGGCGCGTGCCACGCTTGCCATCGCTGGACAGGCTCGACAACGTCCGCTGAACGCGAGCTCGTGGCGGACCAGTCGGATGGCGCGCGGGGATGGTCCTGGATTGTCTGGGGCACGCCCCAGACCTCCCGGTGCCATGTGCAACCGATCCGCATCAGGTCGGCGTCGAGCCACTGAGTCGGGCAGACCCCGTCAAGCAGCGATCAGATCAGGCGGTCGGACAACGAGCCCTACTGATCCACGAACCGTCGGCGCTCTCGGAGTTGCCGGGGGGGCGGCGTCTGTATGGAGCGCCGACTCCGCCGGACCACGGTGCCGCCGGGGCTCTCTATTCTGCGTTCCCATTCAGGGAAGACGCTTTCTTATGCTGCACCGCAACATATACCCCTGTAGCCTCGCCGTCCGACTGAACTGCCGAGCCCAAAAGTTCGAGACTGCATCGCAACCGGCTCGCACTGCCATCAGCGTGCCCGATGGCGAGGGGGCCGGTTCGTCC
>JAVEWL010000071.1:0-13440 GCA_034004565.1 FCB group bacterium
TTCCCGGACTCGACTGGGCGACCGGCAACACCCGTGAGGATGGCGTATTCTACCGGCCCACGGGCGACGATTTTGTTGACCGCAACGGCGACGGAATCCCAGAAGCCGGTACTCCCGATGACGCCGTGGCGTCGACTCCGGATCCCGATCCGTTGTTGAGTGGCGTCGGTACAAAACACTTTGATCGGATCGTTGAATTGGAGTCCGTAGACATTGACGCCGCAACCAGCGAAGACAGCATTGCGCGGTTGGTGCTCAACGGAGGCATTTTCCCAAATTATCCGGAACACGACGGTATCGACAACGACGGCGACAATGCCATCCTGAGCAATGACGGCATTGACAACGACGGCGATGGCCTGGTTGACGAACGGGATGCAACCGAAGACCTCTACGACGCGCGACCTGAAGGTATAGATGAAGGACGATGGGAGTACGACGCGGATGCCGAGGCGGCGAACCCACTGCTTTACCTTCGTGCCCTGAATGCGCCGGGGTCCTATGGGGCGGAGTACTTACCTTACATATTTGACAATGTTGCGACCGGCACGGTAGACAGCACAACGGTTGGCAACGAAGGTTACACCGGCAGTCCCACCGACCCGCCTGAATGGAAGGCCTTTTCGGAGCGGCGCTGGTACACGCCGGATAATGTCGTGGTCACACTTTACGCCGGCCCAAGGGCGGAAGGGCGCGTGGCGGATCGCGTGACCTATTCCGAGCGCGATGTCATTAACCGCGCTGCGGACGACATTCGCGATGCAACTCCGTTTGACCGCGACGATCTAAATCTGCCGAGGCCGTCTTTCTGGCCGGACAACACAATGGGGGTGGACTTCTACCGCTCCATTGAGCGCAAACATCCTTTTTACAATGGCGATTTGCACGGTTCGAGCAACCGCTGGCAGGCCACCGACGGCTCTTATGACGATTGGTCTCCCAGTACCAGTATGTACATCCGCAGCAACGTCGACGGCACGGAAGGCCAGCGATTTTCGGATGCGGCTTTCAATCACGCATTTTCGGGCTCGCCTCTGCGCATGAATCTGGCGCAGCGATACCTGGAAACCGCGATCAAGCTATGGGCATTCGAGGAAGCGCGGGAAGGCATCCGGAATCGCAATTATGCGTCGCCCGGCGATGTGGCAAACCTCGTGAGCTTCATGGACTCACGCACTCCCCTAGCTCCGGCTGACTACGCCAACCTTAACGTTCCCTTCGACGATGTACCGATCAATTATGCGGCGCCGGAAGATGATTCAGTTCAAGGCGTCATGCTTGCGCAGCATCCATATGACAACATGGACAATGCGGTGCCTCCCCGGAACCTTGCGGATGACGACACGGCCGCGGTCATGAGCAACGCGGCAATGGACCCTCTGATTTTGTCTGTGGGCACGGCGAATTTCTACTCAATACTGCCCGGTCCGACGAACTGGCCCGCGTGGGATGGAACAGCCGCCGCCGCTCCGGCAGCGTGGGCTCCGGTATTCCTCTTTCCTTTGGATGGTGACAATGTGGGCAACATTGCCCTGGATCCCAATAGTGGGGTGCGCTATGCCCAGGATGTGACATCTCCATACTACTTGTTTACCGGACCGTATAGCGGGGCCTATCCCGTTAACGCGTCTTTCCCCGAAGAACTGAGAACACAACTGGGGCCGCGCTGGCCCCTGCAACTGCGTTCGGTGATGTACGTGTCCCAGAACGTTCCTTCGCCTCCCGCGAACCCCGGGGGGTTTAATCCAGCGGGTCCGCACGACTTTACGAACCCGGCCGCAACGGCCCTGTTTGAATGGGACGGTGGCGACGGCCTTGAAAACGGGGATTATGACGTATACATCATGACGGCCGACAATCTTGCCCCCGTGCGTTCCGCCGATATTGCCTCTCGCACCGTCGCGGGAGATGAGACGACGGGCCGATATTTGCAGCCGTTTGGTCGAGAATTGGTGAACGAAGCTGTTGACGCCAGTTCACAAGACATGGCCTTCGATGTTGAGATGTTCACGGATCGCAACTATACGGGCGCGGCAGGCGAACCGTATGGCCCCAACGGACGTTGCTGGATTGACGACCCCAGCGGAAGCAGACCCAACTATCCGGAAATCGATCCTGCCACCGGTCTTAACGAGTTCGAACGCATAGGCGTCAACGCCTACAACCCGCAGGGGGATTCTTTCGGAATGCTTCCCAAGCGTCCGGATGACGATGGAATCATCTATTACGGCACAATCAGGGTGGAGAACAACTACCTTGCCCTGCTGCTGCGCAACTGGACCGCTAACGGGAAGCTTGCGCGTTTTTCACGGGTAGTACTTACGCCCAAACCGCGCACCCACGGCCGCTTGAATATCAACACGGTTGAAACCGCTCTTGCCAATTTTGGTGCCACCAGTGGAGATCATCCATTTAATCCCCTTATTGGCACTGCGGGTATCTTTTCCCATCCTGACGGGACATACATTGCGGAAGGCAGTAGTATCGGGCCGAGTGTTGCGGAGTATGCCAATGCTGGCCTGATATCAAATAAGGTCGTAGCGAATCGCATGCGCATCAACACAGACTTGACGAATCCTCTGGTTCGTTATCATCAGGATGGCCGTTACTATGAGAATCCGTCGGACTTGCTAACACCGCATGTGGAAGAAGGCTATCCCGATATCCTCACCTTGTTGGCGCCGCCCCTGGATCCTGCCGCGGTTTTTGCGGAAACCACAGGCCGCTATTCGCGTCTGGCGAATCTCATTACGACGCGCAGCGACGTGTTCGAAATCACGGTGACGGCGCAGACGGGCTACCTGTCGAGCGAGGATTTAAACGACGACGGGCGCATCGATTACCGCAACGATTTTATTGTGACGGGTGAGAAGAAGATTCGGACGGTGTATGAACGTTAATGAAACCATATCGGACGGTGTCCGGTTTTTGCAGGGCGCGGCTTCGCAGGGGAGCCGGCCGGCCTCAAAGGAGAGTTCTACCATGAGGTCGAAGATTACCTTCGCGGCGCTGGGTTTGGCGGCGTTTTTGCTGCTCGCGTCGCCCGCCGCGCTGGCGCAATCTGACGTATTCGTGGCGGCAAAGCCGCCCATGGATGCCTCCTACGTGGCGCAGGGCTACGATGTTTCGAGCACCATTCAGGAAGCGGTTAATAAGGCGATGTCAAGTGCCAGCGCCATTTATGCCGCTTACAGCAATTACGCGGTCTATGTGGACTGGAATCTGGGCGCACCCTGGGTCGAAAGCGTTCACATTTACGCGGATGCAGACATAACCATCCAAGGTGTTACGTCCCCCATTGGCGGGCAAAAGGCACTTCCGCAGGACGTGATAATTCAGTCTTCCTCCTTCGCGTTGCCGGTCATGGAAATCATACCCGCGCAGGACTCGAGCAAGCCTGTTAACAATCTCGTTGTCGAGGGGCTAACGCTTACCGCGGGATCGGTGGGCTTCCACGCAAAAGCCGGAGGGGAGCCTACCCTAAACCGCGTCTACGTCTACGGCAACACGGGAAGTGGCGTTTTGTGCGAAGACGATTCAAGAGCGCTGCTTGTGAATTGCAGTATTGTTCAGAACACCGGGCACGGCGTGGAAGTCGCTTCCAACAGTTTCGTCAGGACCGTATTCTGCACAATCTACGACAATAGCCAGAGCGGTGTGCACGGGGAATCGAGCGTGGCAGGTACCTCGGGCGCGCAGGTTGAGAATACAATCGTGTTCCAGAATTCGCAGTCGGGCATTGAATGGACTGCCGCTGCCGCTCCCCTTCTCACGTCCAATGACGTGTACGACAACGGCCCAACAGGGACGGACAACTACATCAATGTGCCGGATCCGGGCGATTTGAGTGTTGATCCGATCCTCTGGACGGATTCGCCTCCATGGGTGGGCGCGCTCCTGACCTCGCAGTGCATCTATGGCATCTACGGCATTTATGATGTTTACAACGGGACCACATCGCCCGTTATTGACGTAGCGGCCTCAATAGACATTCCACCCTTTACGGCAGAAGATTTTGAAGCCCAAGAAAGGCCAGTGGCGTATCTAGCCGCAGACAAGCTGCCCGATATCGGCGCCGACGAAGTGGTGCTCTGTGGTTATAATGCCGGCCTGCCGGTCTGGTGGCGCTGCGAGATTTCGCCAAATCCCGTTGGAAAACTGGATGTGGGAGATCTCAAGATTGAGATTGGACTGACTCGAGCGGCGACGGTTGATCCGATCCTATATATGGTGCCGCAAGGCGGAAGCGAATTTGTGCCGGAGGATTGGATTACCTTTACGCAAACAAACTCCAATGGCCTGGGTGCATACACGTTTGAAAACTTTGTGGCTATAGACCCTACACTCACTCACTATGATGCCGTTGGTAACGTCATTGACGGGCACGCCATTGTGTATCTGAGGGTAGACGATATCACGTACGGGATTAACGATTCGGGATTGATTCAAGGACAGGCCATTACGGGCCGGCACACCATAATTGATACGACGCCGCCGCGCTTGGCGGTAGAAGCGGACGGTCTTCAGGCAGATGAGTTGGTTTTCGTCTTGAACTCTGCCGTGGGCCTGACCGCTAATGAAGGTGCGGTTTCGGCATTTCACCCGGCTTTGCCCAGCTTCCTGGATCCCCTGTGGCTTCCCGCTGATACCGCATTCCCCGTCATGGTGCCGGGTCCCGCTGCGGATGATGGTCTCATCTTGCAGAATGTGTTTGCGGGGCAAGGAAGCCAGATTTTCATCAATGTGGGATCACGCTCGAATAACATTGTTGCGGAGAATCTCGATTTGAGCGTAGTGCTGCCTTTCGAAGACCTTCCTCCCTTGTTCGATCCCTTGGACCTTAACAGTCCACGCCTCACTGGGCGCGTAGTGTCCGGCTTTTCGCCCAGCATTACGGATCCTGAGATCACAAACGGACCGTCCAACAGCATTGCGACATGGGATTTTGTCGTTAACAGCGGGCTGTTTACTGCGGCTGAGGCGCACTGCGTCTATACTACGTCAGGGGACAATTTCGGTTTCGACCCTGCCGCACCCGGTGGTCCGGACGATGTGAGTTACAACTATAACAACAGCAGCACGGAAGCTGAATGGACCTTTGTGGACGAAAACGGCAATCCTACGCTGGAGTGGACGGGCAGCACACGGCACGATGTCATTCGCTTTCGTGCCAGAGATCGCGCCGGGAACGTTACAGAAACGAATATGAGGCTGGAGCCTCTTCATACGTGGTGGATTGTGGATGCCCGATCAAGATTCAATGCTCCCAGTGAAGGCAGCACCGTCGACTCCGTAAACTTCACTGTGCAGATGGATCGCTCCCCTGCTCAGAGTCCGGCGGTTACGCCCGCATTGCAGCCCCAGTTCACGTATCGCTTTTACACTTCGCCGAATTATGATGGGCCTTACGTGCCTTCGGTGGACCTGCCGAATTGGGCCGCGTGGACATCAAATCCATCTATCATGCAACCCTATGACTTCGGGGGGGATTGGGTCCTACTTGTGACTCTTGCCGCTGACGAGGCGGGAAATGTCGAGCAATGGCCGGATACGATAAACAATATTGACGATCCGATACTGTTTAATGCTGGATCCGCCCTCAATTGGAGACGTTTCCGGGTCACGCCGAGCGGCGCCGGGAATTTGGATACTATTTTGACGCCCTACTTCTGGCACGATGGGCTTGTTCCCGGGGGGCTCCCGCCTCAAGGAGAGGTCGATGCCGGTGAGACGGTTTTTGGAGGCCAGCCAATCATTCCGTCTCCTCCCAATATTGATACGGCGTGTGTAGGGGGTCGATTCACCATTGCAGTGCAGACCACCACGATGTACAGAATCGGGATTGTGTATTCCTTGGCGGGAGGTGAAGTTGCATCTTCGTCTGTGGACCAGTTGCTCCCCCTTAATGCGACCACGCTGGAGATCATCGTGCCCACGCCACGCTTGGAGGATATCACTGCACCTCGCATGCCCCAGAATTGGGTCTTTTCCGCTCAGGCATACATTGACGTAGACGATAATGGCTTGTATGAGCCCAATGGGGATGATGTCATCGATCAGACCCCGGCGAGTTTTGCGTTCACGGTGGTGCCGCAGACCTCGCTGGATGCCTATGTGCGCAACCGGGAGTCCATGGATCGTCAGCCCATCAAGGTTCAGGAGGAGCGCTAACAAAACACTTGCGCGAGCGGGGGGCGGTGGAATTATAGTGGTGTGACGAAACGTTGCCCACTGTGCCGCCCGCTTCAGGCACGCACTATACTGTCCGGTATACTGAGACCAACGAGGAAATCTCGGGAGACACTATGACGTTCCTCCGGATTGGCGTTGTTGCGGGGCTGTTTCTCACGGGCCTTCCGTTGTTCATGACGGGATGCCGGGCCTCCCAACCTTCCGCCGACGCCACGTTGGTGGTCGAGAGCGAGCCCGTGATCGGCGCCGCCGTGGCCTTGAACGGCCAGCCCACCGAGAAGGTAACCCCCGCCATATTCACGAATATGTCAACCGATCAGGTGTTGGTGGAAGTGTCGAAGGAGGGGTATAAGAAGGCGTGGCGCAACGTGAACCCCGTGGCCGGGCAGGAATTGCGGGTGGCGCTGACGATGGAGCCGCAGCAGGCCTTTCTCTCGGTGGATTCGAAGCCGCGGGGCGCCGTGGTCACCCTGGACGACGGCACGGTCCTCGGCAACACCCCAGTGGTGCGCGCGCCCGTTCAGGTGGGCTCGCGCACGTATACGGTTAAAGCGGAGAATTACAGGGCCGCGAGCAAGACGATCGACGCGCAAGAGTATTTCGCGTACAGTTTTCTGCATCAACTCGACCCCGAGCCGGCGCACCTCGATGTAATATCGCGGCCCATGGGCGCGACGATTTTTTTGAACGACATGACGCAGAACAAGACCACGCCGGCCACTGTTGATGTGGTGCCGGGCACGTATACGGTGGGTGTGTCCGCCCAGGGCTATATGAGCAAGGAGACCGTGGTCACCGTGGGCCCGAACGAAACCCGCTCGATTCTGCTGGAGATGGAGGCGGGAAACGTGCCGCCCGGGATGGTGCTGGTGCCCGCGGGCGAGTTCATCATGGGTTTCGACGAAGGCGCGCCGGACGAGCAGCCCCAGCGAAAAGTGATGCTGGAGGACTTCTATATCGATAAATACGAAGTCACGAACGCGGAATTCAAACGTCTTTATCCAGACTATACCTTCGAGAGCGGCAAAGAGAATCACCCGGCCACGAACATCAGTTGGGAACAGGCCGACGCGTATGCGCGCGCGATCGGGAAACGCCTCCCCACGGAAGAGGAGTGGGAGAAGGCGGCGCGCGGCACCGACGGACGCGAGTACCCCTGGGGAAACACCTTCGATCCGCAGTTGTGCAACACCGCCGAGAAGCCCACGCAAGGGGTCGAGGAAGTCGGCAAATATCGCGGAGGGGCGTCGGTTTACGGTTGCATGGATATGGCGGGCAATGTGATTGAATGGACCGCGAGCTGGTACAACGCGTATCCGGGCAACACGTCCATAGAAAAGGATTATGGACAGGTATTTCGCGTTCTACGGGGCGGGTCCTTCCGCTCGAACAAGTACGACGTGCGCTGTGCCAGCCGGGAGTACGACCGGATGAAGAGCAAGAAGATGGATTACGGTTTCCGTTGCGCCCAGGATGTGGCGGCGGGCCCACCGGCCCGGTAAGCGCGAACGGGGAGGTATGCGCGTATGTGTGGGTGTGTGGGCGCAGCCCCTCCGGTTTTTAGGGAATTATTGGTAAAATATATGGCCTTGTGTCGAGAGGCGGACCGCGTGTACCGTGTTTTCAGGGTGTGACGAACCCATTGAGGAAACTATTCACAAAGCCGTTTTCATTATTGACACGCAAGAGTTTGTGTACTACAATCAATTTAAACGGCTTACGAAAGATTGGGAGTGCTCGATGGCTGTAAATTTTGCCGCGGCGAAAGCCTGCACAGGAATTCCCTGTCTCGCTATGCCGATGGGTGCGGCCATTGCACTTGCCGTTGGGAGCGTGCTCCATGGCTAAGATACGAGGTCGGGCCGCTCGGCGCCTCGTGCTGGATATCGGATCCAGCGCGATCCGCTTGTGCGAACTTTCGCAGACCAAATCGGGTTATCAGCTTTCCAAGTACTACCAACGGGAAATGCTGATCGATCCCTCTTTAGACGATGCCGCCAAACGCGAAATCCGGATGAACGCGCTTCGCGAGTTGTTGAAAGAAGCGAAGATACGCTCGAAGAAGGCCGTGTTCGGGGTGCCGGGACAATCGGTGTTCACGCGTACCCGCGCGTTGCCGCCCGTGCCCGAGCACAAGGTCACCCAGATCGTCCGCTACGAAATCCAGCAGCAGATTCCGTTCGCATTGGACCAGATCGCGCTTGACTATCAAGTGCTCGGACGCACCGAGGCGGGCGGTTACGAAGTGTTGATGGCGGCCATCAAGGTCGACGTGGTGGACCGCCACCTGGACCTCTTGCAGGAGGCCAAGCGCACGGCCGATTTGGTCGACGTGGCGCCGCTGGCCGCCTACAACTGGCTCAAGCATACAGGCGAATTCGGCGATCAGGGCGAATGTGTGGCGCTATTGGACATCGGCGCGGCCACGACCGATATCGTCATCGAGCGCGACAACCAGTTCCGCTTTACGCGCAGTCTGAACATTGGCGGCAACGACATCACCGCCGCCGTGGCGCGCAATTTCAACGTCGGATTTGCCGAGGCCGAACAGCTCAAGCGCGAGCGTGGTTTTGCGCCGACCGGCGATCCCCAGCGCGACGGCAAGGGCGGCGAGGTCATCGGGCAGGTTCTGGGCCGCCTGGTCAACGAAATCAGCCGCTCCTTCGCATATTTCCGTTCGCAGCCGGGTGGCGGACCGGTGTCGCGCGTGATCCTGGCGGGCGGCACGGCTTCGCTTCGCAACATCGTGCCCTACTTGCAGCGGCAACTGGGACTTGACGTGCGCATCGCCCAGCCCCTGGCGGGGCTCGCGGTGTCCGCGAACGCGCAAGAAGCCAATGAGCGGCCCGAGCAGGCATCGGTAGCCCTGGGCTTGGCGCTTCGCAGCATCCAGGCCGTTCCCATCGAGATTAACCTGATTCCGCCGCGCATCATCGAGTCGGCCCGGCGCAAGGAACAGGCGTTCTACTGGGCGCTGTCCATCGTGACGCTGGCGCTCATCATGGCGTCGACGGTGCCGATGCAGGCCAAGCGCACCGACGCCATCACCCAGCAGATCGATCTCGTCAAGACAAAACTGGCCGCTTACGACCCCGCCCTGGCGATCGATCCCACCAAACAGGCGGAGGCGGAAAAGCAGGCCGACGAGCGCGAAAAGCAGCAAAAAGAACTACAATCTCAGATTGAGACGCTCGATACGGCCCGGGAACGGCGCCGTTTCTGGCTTGATTATTTGAAGGCTATCAATGACGCGCGCCCGCCGGGACAAGGGGTATGGTTCAGTGCCGTGCAGACCACCCTCATCGGCGGCCCATCGAATACCGGCGTGGATGCTCCCGCTGCCCCTCCGGTCCCCGCGGCGGCTCCGGCGGCTCCGGCGGCCGCGCCCGCGGCGGGTGCGGACGCGGACGAGGAAGAAGGAGGTCTTGGCCGCCTGTCGCAATTGGCGGCTTCGGGCCTGGGTGCAGGCGCCAGACCCGGTGGTTCCGCGGCCCAGGGCGCCGATGCGTCCAGTTCCGGCTTCCCGGGACTTCAGCCCATTCTTGTGAGAGCGAGCGCGGGCGGCCCCGGCGGCATGCGCCGCGGCGGCGGAATCGATAGCCTAGGCAGCGGCGGTGGTGGCGGGTCCGCGGGCGTGAACGCCAAGTCGGAGCCCCCTCCGATGGCCAACGGGCTCATCATCAACGGCTACGCGGAAAGTCCGGAAGCCGTTGCCGAATTCGTAAAGCGCCTCAAAGAATCCGAGAAATTTATTCCAGACGGCGTATACCTGGACGAGTCGGCCGCGAACAATGTGCCGATGACCACAATGTATAACGCGCCGGTAGACAGTACTGGGGGCGGCGCCCCGCGCGCCGCAAGCTCCAGCCGTGGAGGCCAGAACCGGCGCGAGGAGCGCGAGGGCAGCTTCGGCAGGTCCAATACCTACAGCGCGCAGCCCGGTGCGACGGATCCGTCGATGCAGGGGCCAGTCGTGACGGCGTTTCGCGTCGACGTGCAGTTCGCCGGGAGGGCCGTGGAACTTGAAGAAGCGCAATCCCTGTCGGCCGGCGGCGCACAAGCCGGCGGCCGGGGAAGCATGTTCGGAGGCGAGCCTCGCGGGAGAAGGGGACGCGACGAGTGAACCGTCTGCATATCGTCATAATCCTGCTGATCCTGGCGGTGGGCGCCGCTGTCGGACTGTCGTACCAGTTTTACATCAAGCCCAAGTTCGACCAGTACAACGAAGCCCAAGACGATTTGAAACAACTGAAGACCAAGCTCGACGCGCTGCAGAAACGTTTCAAAGGTCAGCGGCCCGAGGAGTACCTGAAAGAACTCGGTGACAGCATCGGTCCCCTGACCGAGGCGGCGGAAATTCGGGCCGAATACTTCAACATGGGGGATTACTGGAAACCCGAAGAGGTTCCCGAGGACGTCAAGGTCCCATTGAAGTTTTACTACGAGCGCCAGTATCGCGAGCGCGAAGAAGCCCTGCGCCAGGATGCGATGGCGCATGTGCCGCCCATCCAGTATCCGGTCGATGTCTTTCAGCGGTTCGGCGCTCCGGACCCTTCGACGATGACCAATACGGCGGTGGTGAAGAAGGACGTCGAGACCTGGCTGACACAAATGAACTATGCCGCGGCCGTGGTCCGAATGTTGATCAAGGCCAACCCGTACCGGCTCGATGATATTGTGCCCTGGCCCCCGCGCGAGGAGTTCAATGCGCTGGAAATGCGCACCTTGGGCGTTTCCATGCCGATGCGCGCGGAAGATCTGGTGAATTTTCTACAAGGTTTGCAGCGGGAAAACCGATACTTCAATGTGAATGCGCTGCGCATCAAGAACCGCAATCTGTTGAGCGAACCGGGGTACGGTCCTCCCTACCTGGAAGTCGAGCTGCTGTTGACGCTTTCGCGCTACATAGAAGGCAAGCAGGCGGCCGGCGGCGCTCGATCCGCCGGGGCCTCCGCCTCCGCCGTCGGCGCGGGCCTTCCGGGGTCTTTGGCGGACCTCAGAGCCGCTTTTGGCGGTGGTGACGACGAAGACGACAGGGCCCGGAGGACTGCCAAGAAGTCGTTCTGGAGTAAACTATGGCCGTTCTAAAGGTTCCCATCCCGGCTCCCGCGGGATGCGTAACTCCCTTGGAAAGGGCGAATGGATAAACTTCGTAAATTAGGTTTGATACTTTGGCAAAACAAGGAACGCATGGTCCTTGTTATCCTGGTGGCCGTTTTGGCGTACCGGGTGTACAAGGTTATGACCGAAACCTTTGAGCCTCCCGAGCTTTCAGAAGGGGCCACCGTGGCCGCCACGGATTCCGAAGCGGCCGGGTCCAATCCCATCCCCACCGACGAAGGCTCATCGGAAAACTACCGGACGCTTAGCGAACGCAATCCTTTCTGGTATTATGGAGCCCGCACCGAAGGCACCGCTACCGAAGGAATTAACGAAGAAGACGACATTGCACTGCTCGATATTCAGCGCAGCCCCGGGGGCCAGTATGCCGCGCAGATCCAAACCACCGGCACAAAATGGTACCAGGAAGGCGAACCATTCGAGAGTTATCAGCTCCTGAAGATTGATCCGGAGAATCGGTCCGTCGAGGTTTATTCGGGAAAGAGCGGAACCACGCTAACCCTTACAATGTAGTGACGCGGGCACGCCGGGCGCGGCAATTGGCGCGGCGGGCAATGGAAGCGCAAGGAAATACTTTACGTGAGCGCGAAAAGCAGTTGAGTAACTCCTCGGCGATTCATTATAGTAAACAGTAAACGCGGGAGGTAGACACCATAATGAAAACGTGGTCGCCACGGAGGATCGCGAGGCCGTACTGGAGGTATCTTGCGGCCCTTGCAGCAATATTGGTTGTTGCGCCGCTGGTGCGCGCGCAAGACACCACAGCTCCGGGAGCAGCTTCGAGCGTTCCGGCGCCTGCCGCCGCACCGGATACGCCGGCTCCATCCGCGGCGCCGGCCGATGAGCCCGTTGTGGTGGAAA
This sequence comes from FCB group bacterium, assembly GCA_034004565.1. Classification (GTDB taxonomy): domain Bacteria; phylum Hydrogenedentota; class Hydrogenedentia; order Hydrogenedentales; family SLHB01; genus JAVEWL01. The sequence continues at coordinate 12,175 of JAVEWL010000071.1, forward strand.
CGGCTCCGGTCGTCATTGAAGAGGCGCCGGTGGTTCCGGTGGTTCCGGTGGAGTCCGCAGTGGCGGTGGTGCCAACGACCGTGGGCGAAGGGGCCAGCGCCGCCCAGCATTTCGCTCGGGGCACGGAACTGTATACCCAGGGCCTTTATCGCGAAGCGCTGGAAGAATTCAACCGCGCGGCCGCGATCGACCCGAATTTCACCGATGCGCGCGACTTCGCGCAGCGGGCCGAGGCGCAGCTTCAGCAAGTTACGCTGGGCCAGTCGCCGGCCGATGTCACCCGCTTTGAAACCGTGGATCCCGAAGCGGTGGCCGCGACGGGCGCGGGCGCGCAGGCCCCGCAACTTTCCGCTGATGAGCTCAAGGTCAAATACGTCACCGACCTTCTGCACTTCGGCCAGTTGTACCTCGAGAACATGAACTACGAACGCGCGCAGGCGTTCTACGAAGAAGTCCTTCTCATCGACCCCACGAACAAGTTCGCGCAGGACGGCCTGCATCGGGCCACCGTCGGCGTGCTCGAGGGAGAGATTGTCGACCAGCAGAAGAAGGTCACCGAAGACCGCATGCTCATCCGGCAGCGGGTTGAGCAGTTGAAGGAACTCCCCGAAGGCGCCGACGCCAGCGGCATTCGCCAGTACCGCATCAAAGTGGACGTGAATGAAGAGCAGGCGGAACAGGTCAAACCGGAAACCGAAATCGAGACAACCCTCAGGGCGCCCGTCAGCATCGAATTCGAAAAACAGCACATCAGCGGGATCATCGACTACCTGGTCGAATACTTTGGCATCAACGTTATCCTCGACTCGCGCGTCGTGCAGCCCAAGCAGGAAGCCGTGGCGCAGCCTATGGGCGCCGGCGGCCTGCCCGCGGCGGGCGGCGTGCCCGGCCCCGGCGGTCTCCCCCCCGGAGTGGGCGCGCAGGCGTTTCCGCGGACCGGCGGCGTGGCGGCTCCCGCGGCTCCGCGCGCGGGGCGCGGCGAACGCGGCGAGCGCGGCCTGAGCGGCCTCGGCAACATCCAGGCGGCCGGCGCACAAGGTCAGGCCAACCGGGCGGGCGACCCGCAAGCCGAGATCGTCACCGACGGCATTGTCGGCTATATCCGGCTCGAGGAAGTGCCCCTGGGGCGCGCTCTGAAAGCCATGTTGCGGCCCATGAATCTGGATTATTCGGTCCAGCCGGGCTTCATCTGGATTACTACTCCCGCGAAGATTCGCCTCGAGTCTTTTGAAGATCTCGAAACCCGCTACTACGAACTTCGAAATG
>JAVEWL010000792.1:0-2918 GCA_034004565.1 FCB group bacterium
CCTCTCCCCCATCGGGGGAGAGGGTTGGGGTGAGGGGGCGTTCGTCCTTGCAGTCCTTCGCTCACCCACACCCCCAAGCCATGAAGCCGGCTTGGGGGTGCCACAAAGAATGGGGGACAATCGCCGGCGCAAATGCCCACTCCTAATCCAAATGAAATCCCGCGTCGGCGCCGACAATGAGATCGTCCAGGCGGAACTGGTACAGGTTCTCGGCCCCCTGCTGGCTGCGGGTCATGTACGTCAGCGGATTGCCGACCGTGCGCAACGGAGACGTCAATTCAATCCGTGTCGTCACCTGGCGTCCGCTGAAGCGCTGCGTCACCGACGACACGCGTCCCACGGCCCGCCCCGCGAAACGCCCTCCCCACTCGCCCGGCAGCCCCGCGTTGAGCCGGCGCACGGGCTCGCCGCGCAACTCGATCACATCGCCAACGTCAAACGTGGCGTCGCCGTGCGCAACGGTCACAAAGCCCGCAACCGCGGGGTACGCCACGTCATCGAGCAGGCCCGCGGCGAGCCGATCCGCGTCCTGCGCGTGCGCGATGGCATAGAGGGCAAGGTTGCAGGGTTGCTCACCGAACACCGCGATGCTTTCGTTATTGGCGTAGGTCTTGACGAGTTCCGTGAAGGGACTGCCCTCGAACGCGAGGCTGTTGCCCAGGCTCTCCGACTCTGAACCGTAGCCGACGCCAACCCGTTCGGCGCGGTAATACAGCGCGCGATCCGGCGCCGCCACCGGTCGAAACCCCAGCCGCGAATCCGCGTTGACGCTCCACACGAATCCGCCGGCAGCATAGGCCAGCGCGTCGATCGCTTCGAGCACGCCGCCCTGGAAGTCGAAACCGCCGAGCGTTACGCTCGTGGGCATCACCGTGTCGACCGATTCACAGGCGTACGAATAGAAGTCCTTCGATTCGAGCGCGGGATCGTGATGCCCGTTCAAATCGACGATCGCGTGCCCCTGCTCGACCAGCGCGGCGTTGAAGCACTCTCCCCCGCCGTAGACGAGGCCAACGTAGCGCCCGTACGCGTCGATGCGCGCGTCGAAAGCGCCAGAGGCATCGCGGTGCGGATTAAGCTCGATGTACGCGATGCCCTTGGTGTCGATCAGGTGTTGCAGTCCGGCCCGCGCGGCTTCGGCCCGAAGGCGATAGCCGCTGGCGAGGTAACGCGCGTCGGACCAATCCGCGATTTCGGGGTGCAGCGCAATCGCGTGCGCGTTGCGCGTGCGCTCCTCACACTCGATCGCCGCAAGCCGCAGATCGGGCCAGAGCGCGCCGTCCACCACGAGCCCGGCGATGGTGTCACCGTCCAGCGCGTACGCATTCGACGCGTCGATGCGGTTCGCACCCACCCATTGCCCCGCGGCGATGCTTCCGTGCGCCAGTTCGGTGGCCGACGTCTTGCGCGCGAGCAGCTTCGCGTATTCGCGTTGCGCGCCGTCGGGGTATGCCCGGTGCGCCACCCCGTAGTGAAGCGGACCCGGCGCTTCGTTGACCAGGGTCTTTACCATTGCGGCGATCTCGCGGCCGCCGAAGGTGCTGGCCACGGGCGTATTGAACTCGCCCGGCGCGCGCTCGGCCTCGATCGCAATGACCTCGTGAAACGTGACGTAACGGTCGAGGATGAGCTTTCGCGTGGCGCCCCATTGCGGGTCTATGCGCGTGATGCGGGCGTCGCAGAAGCGCCGGCCCGCGACCCATACGCGTACGAGGCAGCCGTGCTCGAGCCCCTTCGGCGCCGCGGGGAGAATGCCGCGCACGAGGTCGGGCTGGTCGGGCGAGGTGCGCACGGCTTCGAGCAGCGGCGCTTCGTCGTATACGGCCAGGCGCCGGCCCGAGCGATCGAAGATTTCAATGCGGTAGTCCATCACCACCACCTGTCGCGATACGCCACGGTGGCCGTGGCGGCGTGCGGCCCGGGCGTGTCGTCCGTGTAGGTCAGGGCCGTGCCGCCGGGCGACAGCCGCGGAAACGCGCCCGAGGCATACGACGTGACCTCTTCGCCGTCGAGCGTCACGCGCTCCGCCGCCGAGTCGAACACCAGCATCTCACCTGCGTTCACCGTGCCCGCGTAGGCAATCGAGCGAACGCCGTCGCTCACAACGGGATTCACGAGCGCGGCCCCGGCGGTAATCGAAACGACGGGCAGCGAGGCCGAGTTGCCCGAGGGCGACACGGTCAGCGTGCCGGACGCCTGGATATCCCACGACTCACTGTGAAGTTCGATGGATTCTTCATAGGGATCGCGCGATTCCAGCTTCAATTCAAACGAGCCTACCCCGCGATCGGGCCGCGACTCGCGCAGAAAACCCGTGCGCCGCACCCACAACCGCCGCCCCGGCCGCAGCGACAGCGCGCAGCCGTAATCCGCATCCGAGGCCGCCGCGAGGATGGCGTCGAGCTGCGCATCGAGATCCTCGATGCCCGTCACGAGCCCGGTCAGTACCAGAACGCGCACGTCGCGTCCCGCAATTTCTTCGTACTGCTCGCGCGCGGCGGTGTTGGCCTCATCGAGGGTAAGCGTGCCGAGTTGGATAGCCATCGCTCAGCCCTCGCCCAGCACAGGCGCGGTGTCCGTGGCGTCCACGGGCGCGAGCACGGGCCGTTCCAACAGGTACGGTTCCAGGTGTGTCCAGGCCTGATCGGTGGCCGTGGCGGCGGCGGCCGTCAAGGTTTGAAAGCGCTGACTCTCTTCGATGCGTTGCCCGCCGATGGTGAGGCGCTTCTGGTCGACGGCCTCCTTCGCTGCCAGCGCGCGTAGCACGCCCGCGCCCGCCAGGAACGTTTCGCCGATGACCAGCGCGCCCGCCGGCGCCTCGGTGTCATGGCGCGGATCCAGGAAACGCCGGATCTGCTCGTGCGCGTCTTCAATGCACGCCGCCACCAGCGACGCCGGCACATTCGCCGCATCGCCCA
>JAVEWL010000793.1:0-2918 GCA_034004565.1 FCB group bacterium
CACGATGCGATGGTGATGACGCACGGCGCGATCAATACGATGGCGTGCGGCCTGATGAAGCTTGCGAACGACGTGCGGTGGATGGCGAGCGGGCCGCGCAGCGGTATCGGCGAACTGCGCATTCCCGAGAACGAGCCCGGTTCGTCCATCATGCCCGGCAAGGTGAATCCGACGCAGTCGGAAGCGATGACGATGGTCTGCGCGCAGATCATGGGCAACCACACGACGGTGAGCGTTGCGGGGTCGATGGGCAACTTCGAGTTGAACGTGTTCAAGCCGGTTATCATCTATAACGTGTTGCAGTCGGTGCGGCTGATGTCGGACGCGTGCCACGCGTTCACGGATTATTGCGCGGTCGGTATCGAGGCGAACACGAAGCGGATCGAGGACCTGCTGCGGAATTCGCTGATGCTGGTGACGGCGCTGAACCGCAAGATCGGCTACGACAATGCCGCGAAGATCGCCAAGGCCGCGCACATGAACGACACGACACTGCTGGAAGAGGTGCTGAAGTCGGGTCTGCTGACGGAAGCGGAATTCCATGAGATTGTCGACCCGAGAAAGATGATCGGACCGAGCGCGTAAAGATCACCACAAAGACACGAAGACACAAAGTTCACAAAGAAAACAGCCGCGAATGCACGTAGCATTCGCGGCTTCTCTTCTTTCTTACTCGTTACCAAGTTGTACTTGGTAACGCCCGTGTTTTCGAAGTTCTACTTCGACATTCCTGGCGCAAGGCTGCAAAGTACAACTTTGAAGACAATAGCGTTACCAAGTGCAACTTGGTAACGAGCAACGGGAGGGGGCGAGCCGTTCGCGTAGGCCCGTGATCGTGTGCGGCTGTCTTATTTGTGGTCTTAGTGACTTTGAGTCTTTGTGGTGATCTTCTCGCTTTTCGAGGCCTCCATCATTCTCTCGTAGAAATCCTTGGGGATGATTTCGTAGATTTCGACGGCTTTCGCGGCGATGGGGGCCACGCGCTGCTTGAGGTCTTCGGAGATGTCGCCGCCGGGTTCGTGGAGGAGCGGGGCGATGTCTTCGAGGGCGCGCGCGTGAAGGCCGGGCACGAGGCGCTCTTCGGCCTTGGCGAGTGCGCCGAGGAGGGCGTCTTCGACGTAACGCGCTTCGCCGGCGGGCAGCGTGCCCTTGCGGACGGCGGCGTTCATGTCGAGGAAGGTCACGTAGAAGAGGCACAGCACGTCGAGGTAACCCAACTCCGGATCGTCGGCCTGTAAGTCGACGCGCAGGTACGACTGCATCGCGGGGATGAGGTCGTTGAAGCTGTTGATTAACACGACGGGGTCGTCGTAGTAGCCGGCTTGTCGCTTGCCGGGCTCGGCCCAGGCCCAGCAAGTCTTCAGCACGCTCGCGACTGTGTCGGTGCGCGCGTGATAGGCGACCGCGTTGGGCGTGTAGAAGAAGCCGTAGCCCGCGGTGCGCAGGGCGTGGCAGATGGAGACGTCTTCGCCGTTGGTGCGGTATTGCTCGTCGTACCCGCCGACCTTCAGAATGGTCTCGCGGACGAATAGCGTGTTCGAGCCGTAGAGTCCCTGCGGGGTGCAGAGCCGTTTACGGCCCTGATGCTGCGGGAGGTATTTCGTGCGCCAGCGGTCGGGGGGATCTACCTGGTTGGCCTCGATGAGGCGTCCGCCCGCGCCGGCCATAGGCACAAGCGTGTTTTCGAATTCGAGCAGGTAATTTCGCGCGAGGTCTGGGTCGGGATAGGCGTCGGTGTCGATGGCGCCGACGAACTGCGTGACCGCGTTGCGAAATGCGGTGTTGCGCGCGGCGGCGAGGCCGCGGTTGCCGTCGTGCTCGACGATGCGCACGGGATACTCGCGCGCGATGTCCATGCTGCGGTCGGGCGTGCCGTCGTTGACGACAAGGATCTCGTGCAGCGGATGGCTCAGGGCGCACAGGCCCTCGATGGCGAGGCGGATGTAGCGCTCGACGTTGTAGACGGGCAGGTAATAGGTCAGCGTGAACGGTTTCGGCCAGACCTCGAGGTAAAGCTCGTGAGGCAGCGCCTGGCCGCGCCTGGCGAATTCGCGGTAGATGTCCACGTCGTCCTGCGGCGAGGCGAGGTGCAGCGAACGCTCCGCCACGTCGACGGCAAGCTTGTATTGACCCTGCGCGATGAGCCACTGGATGGTCAGGTTCAGAATATTGGTGTCGCCGGGGGCCTGCTTGAGGCGCTCGTGGACGAGCCGCAGCACGTCTTTGAGATTGCCACGCGACAGGAGCGACTTGGCAAGCGTGTGGTGGAGCCAGGGATCGTCGTGCTCCGCGACGCGCGCGAACAGCGACAGGCCGCCGTCGGGGTCGTCCTCGGTGGCCAGCAGGTCGCAGGCGAGGAGGCCGGCGGTGTCGGCCTCGGCGATGCGGGGACGCAGCGCTGTGAGACGTTCGTGGTCGCGCTGGACAGCGTAGTAATAGACCAGGTGCCGCGCGCAGGATTCGTCGAAGGCGAATTGCTCGAGCCGTCTTACCTGGTAGTCGTTGAGGTTCATGTTGGCACGCCCTCCCTTGCTGCCGTGCAGATTCACAAGATTACCACAGTTGGGGTAGGGGTGGGCAAAGGGCCGCAAGGACAGCAGCAGCGTGGACGCATAAGCCCTCACCCCGCCCCTCTCCCAAAGGGAGAGGGAGTCCGTCGTGGGCGAGGGTCGCGTGATTGGGTAAGAAACCTGGCGCCGCACCCTGGAGAAGTCTTGTTCCCTCTCCCTGGGGAGAGGGGTAGGGTGAGGGGAGCCCCCTACCGATCGCTGTCCTTGCTGTCCTCGGTTTGAAGGGATGGGAGAGCGGGGGGTGGCTCTGGTAACATGGCTGGACAAACCAGGAGGAGGCGGCATGTCTGCATACGCGAAGTGTTGGGGTGTCTTTTTGGGTGCGGCGATGTGCGTGGGGGGCGCGTG
>JAVEWL010000794.1:0-2916 GCA_034004565.1 FCB group bacterium
ACCCTGTGCTACAACGTGCCCGTGCTGAACCGCCTCATCAGCAATCCCAACGCCCGCGCGCTCTACCTATTCCCCACGAAGGCACTTTCGCAGGACCAGGTGACGGAGCTGCGCTCGACCATCGAAGAGCTCGAGGTCAAGATCGGGACCTATACCTTTGACGGCGACACGCCTCAAACCGTGCGCAAGGCCGTGCGCAACGCCGGGCATATCGTGGTCACAAACCCAGATATGCTCCACCACGGCATCCTTCCGCACCACACAATCTGGTTGAAGCTGTTCGAGAATCTCGAATACGTCGTTATCGACGAGTTGCACCACTACCGCGGCGTCTTCGGCAGCCACCTTGCCAACGTCATTCGCCGCCTGCGCCGCATCTGCGCGTTCTACGGCTCGAATCCGCAGTTTATCTGCTGCAGCGCCACCATCAACAATCCGCAGGAAATGGCCGAGCAGATTGTGCAAGCGCCCGTCACGCTCATCGACAACAACGGCGCGCCCCGGGGGGAGAAGCATTTTCTGTTTTACAACCCGCCCGTGGTCGACGCGGCGCTTGGCATTCGGCTGTCGTCGGTAAAGGAGGCGACGCGACTCGCCGCGCAGTTCCTTACGCGCGAGATTCAGTCGATTATCTTCGCTCGCAGCCGGTTGCGAGTCGAGATCATGACGACTTATTTGAAAGAAGCCGTGCGCAAGATGGGCAAGAACGCCGACCTCGTGCGCGGCTATCGCGGCGGTTACCTCCCCACCGAGCGCCGCGCCATCGAGAAGGGACTGCGCGAAGGCGACGTCATGGCCGTGGTCAGCACCAACGCCCTCGAACTGGGCATCGACATCGGTTCGCTCGACGCCTGCATCATGACGGGCTACTCGGGCAGCGTCGCGAGCACGTGGCAGCAGGCCGGCCGCGCGGGGCGCCGCTCGGGTGTGTCGCTTGTGGTCCTGGTGGCTTCCAGCGCGCCGCTCGACCAGTACATCATCAATCACCCAGAGTACTTCTTTGAGCAAGCACCCGAAAGCGCCACGGTGGATCCCAACAACCTCATCATCGTCACGAGCCACCTGAAGTGCGCGTGTTTCGAGCTGCCGTTCAAGGACGACGAAGCCTTCGGACTCGACACCGCCTCGACGCAAGGCATCCTGTCTTACCTCGAGGAGAACCGGATTGTCCGGCACGTCCGCAACAAGTGGTATTGGAGCGAGGACAAGTATCCCGCGGAGGACATCTCGCTGCGCACCGCCGCGCCGGGCAACGTGGTCATTCTCGATGTGTCCGACCATGGCCGCGTCATCGGCGAGGTCGATCTGTTCTCCGCGCCGGTCGAGGTCTACGAAAACGCCATCTACCTCCACCAGAGCGCGCAATACACGATCGAGCGCCTCGACCTCGACGATCGCAAGGCCTATGCGCGGCCCGTCGAAGTGGATTACTACACCGACGCCGAGATCAAGGTCGACCTGAAGGTGCTCGACGTGTTCCGCCAGGACGAGACCGGCGACGTGCGCCGCAACTGCGGCGAATTGAGCGTCACCTGGATGCCCACGGTCTATAAGAAGATCAAGTTCGGCTCGCACGAAAACGTCGGCTGGGGCGAAATCCACCTGCCCGAGACCACCATGAGCACCATGGGCTACTGGCTCGACTTCCCCGAAGACACCGCCGAACGCCTCGGCTTCGAGGAGAGCCGTCTCGGACAAGCCCTCCACGGACTCGCCAACACCCTACGCCAGGTCGCACCGGTGCAGGTCCTCTGCGACCCCACCGACATTCGCGCCAAGGCCATGCTACGCGCGCCGTTCTCCGACCACCCCGCCGTGTACCTCTACGAAACCTACCACGGGGGCGTCGGCTTCAGCGAAAAGCTTTACACGCACCACGAACGCATGCTCGAAGCGTCCATTTCGCTGTTGAGCCACTGTGTCTGCCAGGAAGGCTGCCCCAGTTGCGTCGGCCCCGCCCTCGAGATCGGCTCCCACGGCAAAGCCGGCGCCCTGCAACTCGCCCACATGGCCCTGGCCAAAACCAGCGAAACCCTTCCCGCCACAGTACCTGCGCCTCCTTCCCAACACGAACATTCTCTTCCCCTGGGAGAGACAAGGGGGGAGGGCTAACGCCACACGCCCGGGCTGTCAACGCACACCGTCCCCGCGAATCACTGTGGGCTTGCGAAAATGGGGGTTGTCCGCGCATAATGCTTAGACAGAAGCGGGCGCGAGGGGATTGCGGTAACTGGATTTGCAGCGATTTTCCGCAGCAATTGAACTACCTTCCGTGAATTGCCTCCCAAGCCTGAACTACAATTCGGCGGCAGGCTGTCCATACTTGGTGAAAATGCAATGATAAATGACAATCGACGTGCGGTACTTTGTGGTTTGCTGGTCTTCTTATTCAGCTCGCTGGGCGCTTTCCCGGCCGTGGCGCAGGATCCCAACCCGCCGAGCATCTATTCCGACCGGGGCGCCTGGCCGATTCGCCGCCAGTGGAACATGGCGGAGATGAAGCATTTCTCGAAGTGGGTCCAGCACATCTACACGATGAAGACCACGGGCACCGTCGAGCAGCGCATCGCGAAGATCGAAACGGTGCTGAGCGACCCTCAGATGAACCTTCTGCTGGACCCGTCATTCGCCGGCGCCGACTGCAACCCGCAGATTGACCGCAGTATCATGCGGATGATGCATGCGTCGCTGGACTGCGCGAAGTTTACGCAGGCCATGCCGGCTTACTATTCCTATCGCCGCGCCCTGCCGTGGATCGCGTCGTACGTCACCTCGAGCGAGGGCGACGTGCGGATGACGCCCTATTCGATTCCCGTGGGCACCATGAACAGCTTCACGCACCCCTCGCTGTACGGGTTCTTCACCGACCTGACCATCGGGTTTTCGTCTGGGAACTACCGCGTGCAACCGTTCCAG
>JAVEWL010000072.1:0-13403 GCA_034004565.1 FCB group bacterium
TCTCGCGACGCAGGGCGCGCAGGCGTTCGGCTTCGCAGACCGTGGCCTGGTAGAGCGAGTATTGCACCATTAGAAAAGCGGGCGCCAGCGCGACCATGAGGTACGCCTCTTCCAGGTCCGGAATGACAATCAACGCGCCCAGGGCCGGAAGAACCGAAAAGGCCGCCAGGGTCCCCCAAAAATCACTGCGCAGCTTGAACGCGATGTACCGCCGTGCCATGAGAAGTGCCGCCGCGCCCACGGCGACAAAAAGTATGGCGCTTCCTTGAAACATGAATTGAATCCCCCTTTACGTTGCCCACTGAAGATTGCAGACCCAAAAATACACGAAAAGCCCGTAAAAAGCAAGCCCACGCACCCATGATAGCTACGAAATGCGATTAAAGCTCCAAGATTGGGCGCGTAATGCGGGCAAAACGAGACGCCCGAAGGTCCCGGTCAGGAACCCGCGGGCGTCTATGCAGCGGGAGGAGAAGGAGAAACAATTTCGGAACAAAAGCTATGTCGAATTCACTCGCCGCGGCGAGTTTCAGGTCCTTGTCGCTTCCATTAAAGGAAACACCGGGACAAAGACGGATAATCCACGCCGGGACGAAAACCAGCAGGAACGGCCTGTGGAAGGAAGGCGTATGAAAGTGGAACTGATTGCGGATTATGAATGCATCACGGGCGAGGGACCGTTGTGGCATTCCGACGAGCAGCGTCTGTACTGGGTCGACATCCCGCGGGGCAGGCTGTTTCGCTACGAACCGGCCTCGGACCGCCACGAGCCGTGCCTGGAGGGTGCGGCGATAGGCGGGTTCACCGTCCAGGCGGACGGCGCGCTGCTGCTGTTCATGGAAGGGGGGGTGGTCCGGGAATGGCGGGAGGGAACGCTGACCACGGTCATTCCCGGAATCCCCGACGAGGCGGACACGCGTTTCAACGACGTAATCGCGGATCCGGCGGGGCGGGTCTTCTGCGGGACGATGCCGGCCGCGCGGCGGCTGGGCAGGCTGTATCGCCTGGACCCGGACGGGACGTTGACGATCCTGCTCGAGGGTATTGGGTGCTCGAACGGCATGGGCTTCTCGCCCGACGAGACGCTGCTGTATTACACCGATTCGCCCACCAACGAGATTTCCGTGTTCGATTACGACCGGGCGACGGGCCGCATCGAAAACCGCCGCACGTTTGTCCATTACGACGGAGAAGGCTCCCCCGACGGATTGACGGTCGACGCGGAGGGCTTCGTGTGGAGCGCGAAGTGGGACGGCGGCCGCGTGGTGCGCTATGCCCCCGACGGACGGGAGGAGCGCCGCATCGCCGTGCCGGCGCGCAAGACCACGAGCCTGGCGTTCGGCGGCGCGGACTACGGCGATCTGTACATCACCACGGCCGGCGGGAACGAACGCGACACGGACGGAAGGCATGCCGGAGCCTTGTTTCGTGTGCGGCCGGAAGTACGCGGGGTGCCGGAGTTCCGTTCCAGAATCGCTCCGCCGAAGTAGCGTCCGGCGTGTACTATAGGGGCGTATTAATGCTTAAAAGGGCGCGCCATTCCCACCCCTCTTGACACAAATGCGAATTAGCCCCATAATGCCCAAGCTTTTCGGGGTTTTTTCTAATGGGGTGGTCTTTTCGGGAGAGGGGACAATCGTATGTTGGGCATTCACGACAAGTGGGTTTTTCTCGCCTATTCTCTATCCATTCTTAGTACGGTGGTGTGCGTCGTCTACGGCGTTTTTTCCTGGAACAAAGGGGATGAACCCGTGAAGCAGGAAGACGTGCAGTGGATGAAGGAAGAGGTGGAAGAGGTCGAGGACGCGCTGTAGCGCCATTTCTCTTCTTCCCTGGGGGCAATTCACGCGATACGTCGCGATAGGGGATAGGGCATGAACCTGCTTACCATTGTCATTGTTATCGGCTATCTGCTGGCCACGGCCTACCTGGGGTTCCGCGGGTACAAGCAGACGAAGACGGCCGCGGACTACATGCTGGCGGGCCGCAAGGCGCACCCGACCATCATGGCCTTGTCGTACGGCGCCACATTCATCAGCACATCGGCCATTGTCGGTTTCGGGGGCGCGGCGGCCAACTTCGGCATGGGCCTGTTGTGGCTTACGGTGCTGAACATCTTCGTGGGCATCTTCATCGCCTTCGTGTTTCTGGGCGGGCCGACGCGGCGCATGGGGCATCACATCGACGCGCACACCTTCCCCGAGTTTCTGGGGAAACGGTTCAACAGCAGACTGGTTCACGTCTCCTGCGGCCTTATCATCTTCCTGTTCATGCCGCTGTATGCGATGGCCGTTATCAAGGGCGGCGCGGAATTCATCTCGACGGCGTTTAACGTAACCCCGGACGTCGCGCTCCTCATCTTCGCCTTGATCGTGGCGGCCTATGTCATTCCGGGCGGGCTCAAAGGGGTCATGCTGACCGACGCGCTTCAAGGCGGCATTATGCTCGTGGGCATGATCGTGCTGGTGGTTACCACCTATGCGATGCTCGGAGGCGTCACCGAGGCCCACCTGACGCTTGCCGGCATGACCGAACGCGTGCCGGCTCCGCTGACCGCGATGGGACATCAGGGCTGGACCTCGATGCCGAAGTTCGGCTGGGCGGCGCCCGGAATGGCGCCCGCGGAAGCGAGTCAGTACAACCTCTGGTGGATTCTCGTAAGCACGATTGTAATGGGCGTGGGCATCGGCGTGCTCGCGCAGCCGCAACTCATCGTGCGCTTCATGACCGTGAAGTCGCAGCAGTCGCTCAACCGCGCGGTACCCGTGGGCGGCATCTTCATTCTGTTCATGACCGGCGTGGCGTTCGTAATTGGTCCGCTGTCCAACGCCTACTTCCACCAGAAAGAGGTCATCGAGTGCCGCATTCTCGACGAAGCCGTGCTGATGGATCCGGGCGCGGACGGTAAAGCCAAGCTGAGCATTCTGGAAGACGGCGCCTCCGAGGAGGCCAAGGCCCGCGCGAAACGTTTCGTGGCCTACCGCCTGCCGGGCGAGAAGGACGATCAGGTTCCGCACTACGTGCTGTTTACCCCGGCGATGAAGATCGAACGCGGGGCCGAGGGCGCGGACAAGATGCGCCCCGGTCTTATCGCCATCGCGCGCAGCGTCGATAACGAGACCACGATGCAGGGCAACGTCGACCGCATCATCCCCAATTTCGTCAACAGCGCCATGCCCAAATGGTTCGGCGTGGTCTTCCTGCTGACGCTGCTGTCCGCGGCGATGAGCACGCTCTCGAGCCAGTTCCACACCATCGGCACGGCCATCGGGCGCGACGTGGTGGGCCAGTTTGTGAACAAGCCCGAGCACACGCTGTTCATTACGCGGCTGGGCGTTGGCGCGGGCCTCATTATCGCCATCGTGCTGGGCAAAATGGTCGGCGACAACATCATCGCGCTCGCGACGGCGGTCTTCTTCGGGCTGTGCGCGTCTTCGTTCCTGCCGGTGTTCCTGGCCGCGCTGTTCTGGAGGCGCATGAGCCGGAACGCGGCAATGGCCTCCATACTCGCGGGCTTCTGCACGAGCGCATTCTGGCTGGTGTTCATCAACGCCAAGACGGCGGGCGGTCTAAGCATCTGCAAGTGGCTCTTCGGCACGCCGACGCTGCTGCCCGCATCGATGAGTCCGACGTGGGCGGTGGTCGACCCGCTGTTCGTGGCGCTGCCGGTGGCGGCGGTGGTCGCGGTGATCGCGGGCCTTTTGACGAAGCCGATGGATCCGGCCTACGCCGACTACTGTTTCGGCGGGGAATTGCCGGGCACGATTAAGCCCCTGGCCACCTCGACGACGAACTCGGGTACGCCTGTTACGAAGTAATCCGTACGTACGCGCGGCCGGCAGTCCCTGGGGATTGCCGGCCGCGCTTTGTTACGTGCGCGCACGAAAAGGCGTTGCGCCATTGCGGGGGGGGCCGTACAATGCCCTTGGCACACTTAGATCGGACCAGGATTGAATCGGCATGCTGTGGTGTGAGCCGTTCAGGCTTGCATCCCGCAAGAAGCCGCGGATGCACTCCTGAACCGGCGTAACCCAAAGGAGAAGACCCATGCGAAGCCTTGTTCTTGCCGTCTTTGTGTCGTTGGCGTCGTGGGCCCAGGCGCAGCCCCCCGGCGAACTCATCTTTCCCGCGCAGGATAAGCATTGCCACGGCAGCAGCGTGGTCGAATGTCCCAATGGGGATCTTCTGGCGGTGTGGTTCTACGGGTCGGGCGAACGCACCGCCGACGACGTGCTGGTGCAGGGCGCGCGGCTCAAGAAGGGCGACACGGCGTGGAGCCCGGTGTTCGTGGCGGCGGATACGCCCGGGTTTCCGGACTGCAATCCTGTCCTGTACATCGACGCGAAGCAACGGTTGTGGCTGATCTGGGTGCCCGTGCTCGCCAACAGTTGGGAGGATTGCCTGCTGAAGTACCGGCGCGCGGAAGACTATCAGGGCGAGGGCGCGCCGAAGTGGTCGTGGCAGGACGTGATCGTGCTGAAGCCGGGCGACGAGTTTAAGAAAGGACTTGAGACAGGTTTCGATGAACTGAGTCCCGAAGAAGGGCTGTGGGCCGCCTACGCACCGCAATATACAAAACAGATCATTGCGGCGGCGGACGACAAGCTCAAGCGGCAGCTCGGATGGATGACGCGCATCCATCCGCTGACGCTCGAGAGCGGCCGGATCCTGCTGCCGTTGTATTCGGACGGGTTCAACGTGTCGCTTGCGGCTATCTCGGACGACACGGGCGAAACGTGGCGCGCGAGCGCGCCGATGGTGGGGATGGGCCCGATTCAGCCGACGCTGGTGCCGCGCAAGGATGGCAGTATTGCGGCGTATTTTCGCGACAGCGGCGGCGCGCCGCAACGCGTCATGATGTCGACTTCGGCGGATAACGGCGACACGTGGTCGGTGGCACGCGACACCGAACTTCCCAATCCGAGCTCGAGCCTTGAAGCCGTCGCGTTAAAGGATGGGCGCTGGGTCCTGGTGCACAACGACACCGAAGACGGCCGCCACAGCCTTGCCGTCGCCATGTCCGATGACGAGGGAAAGACCTGGAAGTGGAAGCGCCATATCGAGAAGGCCGAGCCGGGTAAGGGCAGTTTCGCCTATCCCTCGATGATCCAATCGGCCGACGGCAACATCCACATTACGTATACGCACAACATCGACGAGAAGAAATCGATCAAGCACGTGGTGTTTGCGCCGGACTGGGTGGCGGGACAGTAAGGCGGCTATCGCGCGACGGCATGACACCCCCGGGTCCGGGTTGGGCTTGGGGGTGTTTTTTTGTTCGCCGCAGCAGGCGGATTCAATCCCGACCGGTCTATGGCCCCAGCTTGTTTTTCAGGTGCTTCAGGAACCGCAGGGCCTCGTCGTCGAGGCGATCTTCCACGCGCAAGGGACGGTGCGCCTGATGCGAATGCTTCAACGCGTCGCGGGTATTGCCGATGGATTCGCGCACGGCCACGAAGAAATTGTCGGGGCTCATCACCAGCGCGCCCATTCCGCGGCACAAATCGCGCAGGCTCCGGTCCGCCGTGACAACCACGAGATGCCGCCGGCTCTCGGCCGAATAGACCTTCCGCTCGATGAGCGCATCCGCGGTGAGATGCCCGGGCGAGTAGGTGACCTCGAGCCCCGCGATGTTCGGCACCGGCGGCACCGACTCCGCTTTGCGCCCACGGCCGTCGAAGACCACGAGCGCGTGGCTCTCGGTGGCGATGCAGAAGCGGCCCACCTTTTCGACCAGCGCGTCGCGGGCGGTTTCAAAGTCGTGCTTGAGCAACGGCCGCAGCACGGTGGAATGGTGCAATGCGTTATAGCCGTCGATGTAGTACGTGAGCGGCATTCCCGGCCTTACTCGACGAAGACGCGTTCGCAGCGCGGCCCGATGCCGGTGAGAATGTCGTAGGGAATGGTTTGCGCGCGCTGGGCGAGTTCGTCGGCGGAGATGTGCTGCGAACCGTCCGTGCCGATCAGCGTGGCGGTGTCGCCGACGACGGCCCCGGGCACGCCCGTGACGTCCACGGTGATCTGGTCCATCGAGACGGCCCCGCGCACCGGGCAGCGCTTGCCGCGAATGATGACATCGGCGTTGTTCGCCAGCTTGTACTTGTAGCCGTCCGCATAGCCCACGGGGAGCAGCGCCATTCGCATGGGTTCGTGCACTGTATACGTGCGCCCGTAGCCGATGGCCGTACCGGGCCGGATGTCCTTGATGAGCATGATGCGCGTTTCCCAGCGCAGCACGGGGTGCAGCGGCGATTGCACCGGCGGCGTTTCCGTCGGCCACACGCCGTACGTCATCAGCCCCGGCCGCACCATGTCGAGCACGCTGTTCGGATAATTGATGATCGCCGCGCTGTTGGCGGCGTGCGCCATCTCGTAGGGAATTCCCTGTTTCTCCAACTGTTTCAGCAGGTGCTTGAACAGCTTCAACTGCGTGGCGGTGAACTGGTCGCGCACGGTCTCGGCGAGCGGGAAATGCGTAGCGATGCCCTCGATGTCGATGTGCGACACGCGCGTGAGAAACGTAATGTCGTTGAGGGCGGTTTCGATATCGAAGCCCTGGCGCCCCATCCCGGAGTCGATCTTGCAGTGAATCGGCACCACCTTGTTCAAGCGCCGCGCGTGCTCGCCGATGTGCTCGGCCGTGGCCACGTCCGACACCATAATGCGAAGGTCGTTCTCGACGGCCACCCCGATGGCTTCCGCGGGCGGCTGCACCATCACGAGAATCGGCGCGTCGACCCCGGCATCGCGCAGCGTGATACCCTCGTCGACCGTCGCGACGCCGAGCATGGACACGCCCTCGGTGAGGGCCTTGCGGGCGATACGAACGCCGCCGTGCCCGTACGCATCCGCCTTGACGACGGCGAGAACGGCGCATTCGCCGGGGATCATCTGGCGGATGATGCGCAGGTTGTTGGCATAGGCGTTGAGGTCCACGACGACGCGGGTGGCGGAAGTCGATTTCATTGGGCTTTCCCAATCCCGAAGCTGTGAAGGTTCATGCGCGCGAATTGAAGGCCGCTGTACAGCGTGTACAGCGCGACCATGATGATCGACAGAAGAGAGGCGTAGCCCAGCCAGACGGAGTAGTGGTCGCGCACAAAGGCCGGCTGCCAATACGCCAGCACGCGGCCGGCCACGGCAAAGAAGAGAAAGACCTGCACGTAAACGATCTGCACGACCGTCTTCGTCTTGCCCCAGCGGTTCGCGCCGATCACCAGCCCGTCGCTGGCCGCGAACGAGCGCGCGCCCGTGATCACGAATTCGCGCGTCAGAATCGCCACCACCGTCCAGCCCGGGATACAAAGTTCCGGCATCGTCATCATCATCACGAACGCCGCCGACATGATGACCTTGTCCGCGACGGGATCCCAGAGTTTCCCGAAGTTCGAGACCAGGTTGCGCTCGCGCGCGATCTTGCCGTCGTAATAATCCGTGATCGCCGCCGCCGTAAACGTCACGTAGGCCAGCGCAAAACTCGCTGCGTGATCCACCGACATCAGCCCCACAAAAATCGGCGCCATCACCACGCGCGCCAGCGTCAGCCGGTTCGGCAGGTTCATTTGAAGCAATGCATCTCGTGCGTGTTCCGCCATGATATCCCTCGGTTGACTAACTATCAGATGATTCTAGCAAATATCGCTCTCGTAAGACCGCACGGAGATCCGCCTCGAGTCTTCTGAAGGCCGGAAGACTCCGTAACGGACCAAAATCCTCGATGAATTGCGGTACCTTCTGAGCCGCCCTATGCGTCGAAAAGCGAGCCCTGTGCCGTCCCCGCAACTCACTGGCATCCCGCAGGAGACTGTGCAACTCCGTCTTGGGATTCGGCAGGCTCTCGAGGGTTGTGATGTCAGGCAATTGTAGAGTGCATGCGCATCCGGGATTCCCGGCCGCACGTTTGATTGCCGACACTTCCAGCAAGAGCCATGCTTCGCTCATTCGAACCGGGATTACGCAAACCACCGGCGGCTGACACTGGATCTTGGCCAGCGCATCCCTGATTTCAACTATCCTTGCTTCCATTGGCTTGCGTTCAGCGTCACGGTGCACGAACAAGACGTCGCAGGGATACAACTCGACGGCCCTTTGGATTCTGTCGCCGAGGTCTTTTGGAGGCTTGGGCAGTCGCCGAAGATCGGCCCAAGTGTGCTGAATCGCCCAGTCAGCCAAATGCGATCTGAGCAGCCACAGCAATATGGGCATGAGAGCCTGATCCGACGATCCGTCCGTGAGGAGAGTAAAGCGAAGCTCCTTCATTGGATATCACGAACTTTCGAACGGAAGAAGCTCTTGAATATCCTTTCGGTCGATAACCCGCTTTCTTCCCGCGCCATTACCCAAACGTCCCCCGTTCGCCTTGCCTTGTCCTGTCCCTTGCTCCTCGGGTTCAGGAGGAAGCTCGGGGTTGAGATAAGCGAGTAACTTGCCTTTCGTGCAGACCCTGGTGCTGTCGGCTCCCTGCCGCTTTGTGCGCCAATCATTGGGCAGACAGCAGAAAGAGACCGCTTGCACGCGCTGATCGCCTAGTATGAGTTCTCGAGACTCGGCCACGAGCAGACTGGTCTCCGGAACTTGTTTCACGACGGATGGAGAATGGGTGTTGATGATTACCTGTCGCAGAGGATTGTCGGGGCCAATTGGCAACTCGACGTCCGTCGCGATATCTTCCAACAGCCGAAGCATGGCGGGAATGCGTTCCGGGTGAATCCCGTTCTCGGGCTCTTCCAGACAAAGCACCCCTTGCGCTTCCGGATCTTGCTCGAGTACCGCCAGCGCCAAGAATCGCAACGTCCCGTCGGACAGGGCACGCGCTTCGTGAAAAGTACCATCCCGTCCTTCCACGCACAGGGTCAGCAATTGGCGTCGCTCGTCTCGGTCCACGGTGATGCTTCGTACATCCTCGATTAGGTCGGATAGGCGATTGGCTATTCTGGCGTAAACACCGATATCCTCCCCAGAAGATGGATCTTGACTGCTCCGGCGCGCCAGCCTGTATACGGTCGCGGGCAGGTGCGAGCCATCGGGGCTAAGGCTTGTGGGAGAAGAATATTCGTCCGGCGTTCGTAGTGCGGCCGGTTCGAGTTGCATGAGACGCCAAGACTGCATTTCGCGTCGCGCCAGCAATGCGGTCTTACTCTCGGAAGCGTTTGCCGCCGAAAGAACCGTTCGAGGGAGATTAACGGCAAGGCGACCCTGTGGTTTTCCTGAAGTCCCATCCTGATGCAGCTTGATCTGGCGCTCCGGTCCCTTTCCTACGGTGGAAATAAACGGTGCAGTTCTATGACCCTGCACCACGGAATTGCGCCATAGACGGGCCTTATGTGGAAAAAGGAGATGCTTGGGAGCCATCGTTGACGTGATGTGTGTCAACTCCTCCCGAATCAGCTCCAATCCACCGAGCAAACCTCGGCCCGGATCCTCGCGATAGGCCAGGGTCAGTGAATAACGAAGGAACGTAGCGGCAGCTTCCGCCTTTTGCCCGAGGTCATCCGTTCCTTCCGCTGGAATTATCATTTCCGCTTCAAAATGCATTTCGTTGGCAAGTTGAGCGCCACCCTTGTAGAAAAGACTTCGCACGTTTGCCGAACGGCCGGTGTCGTCGCGAACGGAAAGAGCCGCATCAATGAGAGGATGATCGGCCAAGGCGCTCAGAAAGCGGATCGCATCGAAAAGGTTGGATTTGCCTACCCCGTTTGGACCGGCTATGCACGTAAAAGGACCGAAGCTGATGTCGACATCAACCAGATTTTTGAAGCCGGATACTTTGAGTCGGGTCAGCATAGTCCCCTCGATGGCGCCAAACATGTGCGTGGCCACGCCAATATTCGCATGACTCGCATATTGTAAGTCCAAGGTTGACAGGTTGTCCAACCGAGAAACGTGGTCTTGTTATGGATACGCAGAGGAGGGCGAGAAAAAGAGAAGACACAAGCGGCAAATGTCATGCCACTTCAAGAGTTGCTTTGGCCACCCTAACGGGTGGTGTTGTCCGCAACCGGCGGTACGACCATGTCCAGCGTGCTGGCGTGCGCGCGGTTGGCCTGCGGATCGGTCGACGGTTTGAGCGCGATGCTGTACGCCGCCCAACCCAGCGCCACCATGCCGCAAATCACCACCCACGCGGCCGCGCGACCGGTCCACGACGGCAGGACCCGCTTCGGGTCCATCAGCACGCCCAGTTGTACCGTGCGTACCCGGCGCTCTTCCACTTTGCGCTCCGCCGACCGCGCGGAGGCTCGAAAGACGTCGACATACCGTTCCGGTTGCAGCCCCAGGAATTGGCAATAGCTCCGGACGAATCCCGCCGCAAAACACGGCTCCGGAAGTCCCGCCAAGTCCCCCTCTTCCATGGCGCCGAGGTGCGCCGGTGCGATGCGCGTCTTCCGGAAAGCATCGTCGAGACTCAGCCCGAGTTCTTCCCGGCGTCTGCGCAGCTCTTCTCCCGCATGCTTGAATCCGTTCATGCTACCTCGTCGTCGCTCGGCGGCAGGCTGACCAGAATTTCCCTGGCCTTGCTGCCACTGTGTGGCCCCACTATGCCCCTGAGTTCCATCATGTCGATGAGCCTTGCGGCCCGCGTGTATCCTACCCGCAGTCGTCGTTGCACCATCGATATCGAAGCCTGGCCCGTCTCCAGCACGACCCGAACGGCTTCGTCGAACAGCTCGTCGTCCTCGTCGCCGATTTCGTCGAAGCTGTCCTTGGATTTCCCGTACTTCTCAATCTCGTCGCGGTATTGCGGCGGCGCCTGTGTTTTCAAATACGCCACCAGCGCATTCATTTCTTCGTCACTCACGAAGGCGCCCTGAATGCGCGTCGGTTTCGAATGCCCTGCCGGTAAATACAGCATGTCGCCGCGGCCAATCAGCCGTTCGGCGCCAATCTCGTCCAGGATGCAGCGCGAATCCACCCGCGACGACACCTGGAACGAAATGCGCGCGGGAAAGTTCGCCTTGATCACGCCCGTTAACACGTCCACCGAAGGACGCTGCGTGGCGATGATGAGATGAATACCCACGGCGCGCGCTAATTGTGCCAGACGCGCTATGGCATCTTCCACTTCCGCGCGCACCTGGATCATCAGGTCCGCCAACTCGTCGATAATGCACACGATGTACGGAAGTTTCCGCACGACATCGAGGGAAGGCGCATTCTCGTCCGCGCCGTCCATTTCGATCTCGCCGTTCTCGACGCTCTCGTTGTAGACCTCGATATTCCGCACCCGGAGGTCGTGGAACAGACGGTAACGCTCCTGCATCTCGTTAATGAGCCACTGCAAAGAGGCCGCGGCCTTCTTCGGGTCCGTCACGACCGGCGTGATCAGGTGCGGGATGTCGTTAAAGATGGACAATTCGACCATTTTCGGGTCGATCAGGAGCATCTGGAGCTCTTCCGGCGATTTCGTGCATAAGAGACTGGCCAGAACGGACTTAACGCATACCGTCTTGCCCGCGCCCGTCGCGCCCGCTACCAGCAGATGCGGCATCGAGGCCAGATCCGCCATCGACACGTCGCCCGTGATGTCCTTGCCCAACACCAGCGGCAGCGCGCCTTTACCCTTGCGGAACGCCCGGGATTCGAGCAGCTCGCGTACCACCACCGGCTCGCGCTCGGCATTGGGAATTTCGATGCCCACGCGGCCCTTGCCGGGGATCGGCGCTTCGACGCGCACGCGGTAGGCCTTGAGCGCCAGCGCAATGTCGTCGCCCAGCGCCAGGAAGCGGCTCACCTTGATGCCCGGGGCCGGTTCCAGTTCGAAGCGCGTGATCGTGGGCCCGCGCACCACATCCGTCACGCGCGCCTCGATTCCGAAGGTTTGCAGCGTTTCCTCGAGCAACTGGCTCGTCTTGCGGAGCTGGTCGCCCAATTCGGGACGCTCGGTCACCGGGGCCGGATCGAAGATATCGAGCGACGGCTTCGTGTAGCGCCGGGGATAAACGTAATCCTCGGGCAACTCCTCGTCGATGAGCGCCTTGCGCCGAAGCTGAATGCTCTTGCGGGCCTTGGTTTCCGCCGCGCTCGGGGCCTTCTTCAGTTCCGTGACCTGCGCCAACACCGGCTCCGCGGCCACTTCGGCCGGCGGTTCCGGCTCGAACAGGAATTCCTGCTCGGGCTCGTCAATCAGGATCTCTTCTTCATAGGGAGGCTCGATCGTCGCGGTGCGGATCGTCGGCGCGTATTCCTCTTCCTCGGCCCATTCCTCTTCGGAGGGTTCCGGTTCCGCCTCGCACGCGACCTCTTCTTCGTCTTCTTCGTCAATGGGGTCGCTGGCGCGCGAACGGCGGCGGCGCGGGATCAGCTTGCGTTCTTCCTCGCCGCGCCAGGCTTTGTACCCCATCTGCATCAACACGAACGCCCCGCCCAGCAGCAGCATCGCCAGCAGGCGGAACTGGTTGACCATGCGCACAAACAGGAATTCCGTCGCGAGCAAGAGACCGATGAGCGCAACCGTGATGCCTACGACGTTCGCCGGAAGCCGGCCGAACGCGCTCTCCAGCAGCGAGCCCGTGAAGAGGCCAATCACGCCGCCCGCCAGCACTTCGCTTTCGCCGGTGAAATCGACGTGGCACATGCCCGCCAACGCGCAGCACATCAGCACCAGGCCAACAACACGGGTCGGAAGGCGATCCAAGGGGCGATGCCGGAACAGCATCAGGCCCCACACGCCGAGCATGAAATAAAGCAGATGGGCCGCACGCCCAAAGAGAATGGTCAGAACGGAAGCCACCCAGGCGCCGGGCAGGCCCAGCGCGTTCTGCGCGTCTTTCATCGAGGAAGGCATCGGGCGCTGAATGCTGCCCGCATACCCGTCGGTCGCAAGAGAAAGGAAGAGGAAGGCGGCCACACCCAACAGCAACACGCCGACGATTTCGCATCGGCGATCGCGCGGCAGCGTGGCTGGGTTGCTCATCAATTCACCCTCCGCCCTGGAACCGGTAAAGCGGTGTCCGCGCCCACGGATACCAGCGAACCGATGCCATCACGGGCAATACTGTTGGCACCGGACGGCCCAAAACCGGCTCCGGTAACTCTTATCCCACGGCGGCACTATACCAAAGTGCGGTCGTAAGCGCAACAAAATATTGTGCTTCCGCCCGTTCGAGCGCTACCACTTGGGGTACCCCCGAACCCGTCCCAGTCGTGTATTCCCATCACTGACAACAGTTTACCATACATTTATGGCATTTGCATACACAAAATCAATCGTTTTGCCGGTATACGCCGCAGTAAACTGGAACTTTTCGACTTATTCCATATTTCCGACCCAACTTGGAACTGGCACAACTATACCCCAGCGCGCACTACTGGCCATTTTCCCTTGTGCCCCTAAACCCCGACCCTCCCCCCATGCTTTGTGGCACCCCCAAGCCGGCTTCATGGCTTGGGGGTGTTTTCATGTT